>JALOLX010000270.1 GCA_025455765.1 Flavobacteriales bacterium
AACCTGCGGGCGCTCGCCAATGCCCCAGGTGAACCGCGCAGCCTGCGGTTCCGGCGCCTGGGCGTTCGGGGTGAACACATAGGTGCGGGCCAGGGCGTTGGCCTTGTTCACGAGTGCAGTGTCACTACACGAGCTCAGGGGCACGTTCACTGCGGCGCTGAGCACTTTGCCAGCCCTGCTCACCTTCAGGTCGATCACCAACCGGCAGTAGGTCGGGTGGTTCCATGGCCTGCGCGGTCCATCGGTGGCTGCGCGCTCAATGCCGCCCTCGAACTCTGCCTTTTCAAGGAATTGCGCCGATGCACATAGAAAGGCGCAGTAAAAGGAAAGGAGCAACAGGGCACGTGCGATCATGTGAGAAAGTTAGGAGGGAGGTTGCGCTGGTTCTATTTCTTGGAGGCTCCGATGACGATCGTCCCTGCCGTGATGATCAGAAGATCAGATGATCAGAAAATGTCCTGAACTCGCTGACGGCTGAGGTGCGAAGATCGACTGTTGGCATTCAATTGTCTGATCTTCTGGTCCTCTCATGGTCTGATCGGTGCCTTCCCTCACTCCAACTTGAACCGTACCGGCACGTTCATCTTCACCCGCACCGGCTTGCCGTTCACCCGACCGGGTGTCCAGGGCGGCATGGCCTTCAGCACACGCTTGGCTTCCTTCTCTAATCCGGGGCCGCCGTTCACGCCGCGTAACACGGTAACGTTGGTGACCACCCCGTTGTCTTCCACGATGATGCTGAGGTACACCGTGCCTTCGATGCCTTGTTCGCGTTCCATATCGGGATAGCGGAGGTTCGTCGCCAAGTAGGCCTTGAAGGCTTCCTCCCCGCCGGGGAATTGCGGCATCGGGTCGGTGAAGGTGTACCAGTCTTCCTGGATGGATGGCACCGGCTGTTCACCAGTGGTGCCAAGGTCGGCGTTGGTCGGTTCGAACGCCTGAAAGTCCCAGGTCACCGTGCCGTTCTGGTGCTGAGGTGCTGTTGGGTCAGGGTTGAACCGGTACTCCTTCGCTTGGGCCACCGCGGCTGCGATCAGGCTGTTCGAGCACAAGCCCATGCGCCAGACCACAGCAGCGTTGGTCACATTGCCGTTACGATCCACCGCGATGCGCACTTCCAGCTTGCAAACTGACTCACTGATCAACGCGCCGATCGGCACAACACCGGCTATCCGGATGGGCTCATCGAATGCGACTTGGGGCCGTGCGCTGTACTGGCTAAAGGCCACAAGTGCGCGCAGCATGACAAGGCCGGTGAGCGACCATCGGTTGACCATGCCGTTCATTCGGTCATGCAGGGAATGAGCGATGTGCTGAACCTACTTCTTATCCCCAGCCAGCTTGTACCGGATCGGCAGGTTGTACTTCACCCACACCGGCTTTCCAGCTTGCATGCCAGGCGTCCAGTTGGGCATGCCGCTCACCACACGCACGGCCTCCTCATTGCAGCCGCCACCGATGCCGCGCAGGACGCTCACGCCCGAGATCTTGCCATCAGCCTCCACCACGAAGGTGACGTAGACCACACCCTCGATGCCTTCCTCCTGGGCCCGTTCAGGATACTTCAGGTTCTTGCCGATGTAGGCGAACAGCGCGTCCTTGCCACCGGGGAACTCGGGCATCACCTCAGCGATGGTCAGTGGTTCATTGGGGTCGTGGGTATCCTCCACCACGGGCACGGCCACGTCGATGACGCCTTCGTTCTGGGCGCTAACGACAGTGCCGGAAAGCAGGGCCAGGAAGGGGAGGGTATGGCGTAGGTTCATGGGGTGAAGGTCTGCAATTATCGGTCCAGAATGGTCAGCTGAAGTGCTGCAACGCCCCGAGCCCGATGATGAGCAGCAACCCGAGGCCCAGACCCAGCACCGCGCCAAGCACGAGCACCAACACGGTGCGCATGGGCGAAGGATGCCGCTTCTCCAACAACCACGCCGCACCGAACAGACCGCCCACCAGCCCCACCAGGTAGATGGACATGGCGATGCCGTTGCCCGCAGTGAACAGGCCTTCCAGTGAATAGCGCCCCTCATCGATGTAGTAGAGGAAGAGGCTGAGGAGCAGGGCCGTGCCCAGGAGCAGTGCCGTACGCATCTGTTCCGTCATGGCCGCGTTGCGCCGGGCTACTTGGTCGTTCCGCTATTCAGCTTGTACCGGATCGGCAGGTTGTACTTCACCCGCACCGGCTTTCCAGCTTGCATGCCAGGCGTCCAGTTGGGCATGCCGCGAACTACACGAAGCGCTTCCTCGTTGCAGCCGCCGCCAATGCCGCGTAGGACGCTCACGCCCGTGATCTTGCCATCAGCCTCCACCACGAAGGTGACGTAGACCACACCTTCGATGCCTTCCTCCTGGGCCTGTTCAGGATACTTCAGGTTCTTGCCGATGTAGGCGAACAGCGCATCTTTTCCACCGGGGAATTCAGGCATCTGTTCCGCGATGGTCATTGGCTCGTTGGGGTCGTGGGTATCCTCCACCACGGGCACGGCCACGTCGATGACGCCTTCGTTCTGGGCGCTAACGACAGTGCCGGCCAGCAGGGCCAGGAAGGGGAGGGTGTGGCGTAGGTTCATGGGGGTAAGGTCTGCAATTATCGGTCCATAATGGTCAGCTGAAGTGCTGCAACGCCCCGAGCCCGATGATGAGCAGCAACCCCAGCACCACGCCGAGCACCGCGCCAAGCACGAGCACCAACACGGTGCGCATGGGCGAAGGATGCCACTTCTCCAACAACCACGCCGCACCGAACAGACCGCCCATCAGCCCCACCAGGTAGATGGACATGGCGATGCCGTTGCCCGCAGTGAAAAGGCCTTCCAGCGAATAGCGGCCCTCATCGATGAAGTAGAGGAAGAGGGTGAGGAGCAGAGCCGTGCCCAGGAGGAGGGCGGGATGGACCCGTTGGCGGACGTGGGCAGGGCTGTGCATGCCGGGATAACGCAAGCAACGGGCGTTTCGTACGTCCTCAATAACTATGCTCATCCATCCGCACCTTGCCGTAGAACGTGCGGTAGACGAAGAAGGTATAACCCGCCACCAAGGGCACCCCCACCGCCGCGAAGGTGAGCATGATGCCCAGGCTCTTGCTGCTGCTGGCGGCGTTCTGTACGGTAAGGTCATAGGCGCGGTCCACCGTGCTGCGCAGGATCACCGGATACAGCTCCACCGCCACGGTGATCAACAGCAGGGCGACCATCAACGCCATCAACGCGAACTGGATCCTGGAGAGTACCTCTGTGCCGTTGGTCACCGAAGGAAGGTCCGTGCCTGCGGCCCGGTGTTCATCACCAGGTCGATCACGCTAAGACGGGGCTGGAAGCCATGGCGGTCCGCAAAGACCTGCGGGTGCGGTGGGGCAGCGGAGACCTCCGGCGGGAGTGGACGCTTGGGCTGGAAGGAGGTGCGGAGGTCGACGAGATCGTTGTCCGATGGCTCATGTCCGATGCGGCCAACTCCCAGGGTAGATGGGCCGCATCCGACATCGGACAACAAGCGTTGGACAACATATTCCTCCCGCACCTC
>JALOLX010000271.1 GCA_025455765.1 Flavobacteriales bacterium
AGTGCTTCGCGTATGGCCGAACCCATCCAGCGGACAATTCCAGCTCCAGGCAACACCAGGCACCTATGAGCTGGTGGTTCTGGATATCACCGGCAGGCAGCTACAGCGCGCCCTCGTGCGCTTTGAAGCGGGAGTGTCCCAAGTACTCGACCTGCCGCGTGGGGCCTACCTCCTTTCCTTGGAAGGGAATGGAGGTTACCATGCTCCGGTAAAGGTGGTCGTCCATTAATGGCCGATCCGGCTACGCCGTAGCACGGTTCTTCCGCCTGTTCTCGGCGCGGCCGAGCAAGGGCTGCTCCAACATCGGGATGGGGAGCTATGCCCTTTGCTGAGTGCGGGGACGAATGAACGGTATAGGGCCTTTGCAGGTATCCTGGAACAGTCCCCACACCGGGTGCTTCAACACCACGGATACAGGTGGGGGGCTCAACGTTGGTGAGTCCGCAGAGTGGGCTGCCAGTGGAACGTGCGTTCAGCGACGCTTGGGCACTTTTTCAGCACCGCAGTGCTCCTTGATCAGGGCGTTCACTTCGGCCACTTCACCCAACGCTTTGGCCAGTGTCAGGTCCTCGCAAGCCTTGGAGCGCTCACCTTTCTTGAGCCGAAGCAGGGCACGCGTGCGCAGCGCATATGGATTGGAAGGGTAGGAGCGCAGGCTTCGCTCAATGTCCTTCCAAGCCTCCTGTTCACGGCCGAGTTTAAGGTGGATATAAGCCCGATTGCTCAAGGCCACGGGCTCATCCTTATCGAAGCTCAGGGCTTTTTCCACCATGGGCATGGCCTCTTCGAAGCGTCCGAGCATGATGAGTTCGAAGCTGCGATTGGTCCAATGACCCACATCGCTCGGTTCCAGTTCGCACAGGCGCTCCAGCACCTTCAGCGAGGCATCGTGCCGCCCTGCAAGGTCGAGCAACCGTGCAAGTGTGCGCATGGCCTCAAGGTCGGTCGTGCCTCCTTGCGTACCCAGCTCGAGGTCCTCAATGGCCGGCCCGTAGCGTTTCAGTTCGGCCCGAGCCTCTCCTCTTAGGATGAACGCCTTCGCTTTCAAGGGGGGCTCTTTGGTGTGCGCAATGGCTTTGGAAGCGGAATGCTCAGCTTGAACGAACTCGTTCGCCCGCATGGCGTACAGCCCGCGTTGGTAGTGCGCCTCCGCCAGGGTGCTGTCGGCTCTTAGCGAGGCTTCCACATCCAATAGGAAGCGGTCCATCCGATCGAGCATATAGAACGCGCGGCTTCTCAGCATGAGCGCTTTCGCCGATGGCTCCATTGCAACGGCCTTATCCAGGAACTCCAAGGCGCGCTGCGGCTTTTCCAAGCGGAGCAGGGAGTCCCCGGTCTGCAGGTAGCGTTCCGCGGTCTGACCATGGCACACGGACATCAGCGCACTGGCCAAGGCGGCTGCGAGAAGACGTCCGTGGGTGGTCATGTTGCTGCGAAGTTAGGGCGTTCCCGTTGAATGCTTCGGGCATCAGGCATGGCGCGGCATGGGAACGACATCCAAGGAGGCCGCGCGCCCGGACAGATACAAGTGATGCCCGGCCATGGCGATCATGGCCGCATTGTCCGTGCAGTAGGCCAATGGCGGGATGAACACCTCCCAGCCTTCACGCTCGGCGAGCTGTTGCACCTGTGCCCGTAGCCCACTGTTCGCGCTCACCCCACCCGAAATGGCGATGCGCTTCACGCCATGGAAGCGACCGGCCTTTTGAAGCTTGCGCAGCAGGATGGTGATGATGGCCTGCTGGAGGGCGGCACAGAGATGGGGGAGCTCGTGTTCCAATTCGACATCCGCGCGCCTCTTGAGGTCGGTCACCAGACGGTGGAAAGCGGCCTTCAGTCCGCTGAAGCTCATATCGAAGCCTTGAATGGCGGGCAGTGGCAGGGAGTAGCGCTTCGGGTCGCCCGTAGCGGCCAGGCGATCGATGAGCGGCCCCCCGGGATAGGGCAGGCCGAGCATTTTGGCGCCCTTGTCGAACGCTTCACCGGCCGCATCGTCCAAGGTTCCGCCCAGCACTTCCATGTCCAGCGGCCCTCGTACCATCACCAGCAAGGTGTGGCCACCGCTCACGGTGAGGTTCAAGAACGGGAAGGCAGGAACGGGGCGTGCATCACTGTCGATGATCAAATGCGCTAGGATATGGGCTTGCAGATGGTCCACCGCCAGGAGCGGTACATCCAAAGCCTGTGCCATGGAGCGCGCAAAGCAGGTGCCCACGAGCAGCGCGCCGATCAGACCAGGCCCGCGGGTGAAGGCGATACCGTCCAACTGGTCCATGCCCACGCCCGCCTCCTGCAGCGCTTGGTGCACCACGGGTACGATGTGCTCCTGATGGGCCCTGCTGGCCAGCTCGGGCACCACACCGCCCCATTGCTGGTGAACGCTCTGGCCGGCGATCACGTTGGAACGCACATGACCATTGACCAGAACGGCCGCCGCCGTCTCATCGCAGGAGCTCTCAATGCCCAGGATCACCGGGGTTGTCGACCTTGGCATGGATGGGCCTGCTACTTTTGAAGGTTGATCGGGCCCGATAGTTGCACCGGGCCTGGCAAAGCTAACGAGCCACGTGTCGTCCGCCTCCCGTTCCCCTTGGCCGCGCAGGATCCTGCGCTGGAGCGGTGCGCTCATTGCTTTCGTGCTCTTCCTGGTGTTGACCGCTTCGGCCCTGTTGCTGTTGCCGGGCGTGCAGACCTGGGTGGCGCGCAAGCTTGCGGTCTGGGCCACCGAGCGGTCGGGCGTGGAAGTGCGGATCGGTCGGTTCACTGCCGATCCCTTCGGCGCCATCACCCTCTGGGATGTGCATATCGGCGACCTGGAACAGGACACGCTCTTCGATGTGGGTCGCCTGCGCATCGTTCGGCCGCGCATCAACAGTGCCCAGCGCACGGTAAAGGTGGCTGCCCTGGAAGTGGAACGGCTACGCTTCAACCTGGTCATCGACAGCACGGATGCCCACAGCAACCTCACGAACCTGGTCGACAAGCTCTTCCCCGATACGAGCACCAGTAGCGGTGAGGATTGGGTGATCCGTTGCGGGCAGTTCAGCCTGGACGCGGTCCATTTCTCGTACCATGACCATCATGTGGCACCCATCCCCTGGGGTGTTGACGTGGACCATCCCGATGTACGTGACCTCGCCGTGAAGGGCCATGGGTTGGAGGTCATCGGTGATTCGATCACTGCCCAGTTGGAGCAC
>JALOLX010000272.1 GCA_025455765.1 Flavobacteriales bacterium
AGTGGCGGCCACCTGGACTTCGATCGCACCGTGGTGGTGGATGCACCGCAGGAAGTGCGGGTCCAACGTGTGATGCAGCGCGACGGTCTGGCCAGGGAGCAGGTGTTGGCGCGCATGGCCCATCAGGCATCGGATGCCGAACTGCACGCCGCAGCCCATCACCTCATCGACAACAGCGGAACTGTGGCCCTCATCCCGCAGGTGATGGACCTTCACGCCACACTGAACAATAGGCCATGAGCGACCAAGCACCCGTCCGCGATCTGCCGCTGAGCATGGTCACGCTCATCTTCGGTGTGCTGTCCGTGCCCTTGGCCGTGCTGCGCCACCTGGTCTCCCTCGCCGTGGTGCTGGCTGCTCTGGCCTTGGCGTTCCAATGGTGGGGAAGGCGCAAGGCCAAGGTGAATGCCTACACACCGGCCAGCATCAAGCGCTCGCACCAAGGTGGCAAGGCAGCGATGATCGGTGGCGCGCTTGCCGTGGTGATGTGGGTGCTGTGGCGCACCAACGTGCTGCTTCACTGAGCCAGAAAGGCGCGCGACCAGGAAGTGACCTGCTGGTACACGGGCTCCGTACCGAACTCCTCGACCAGCTTGGTGAACAGCCTGGCCGTGGCCTCCGCATCAGCGCCAGCGCGGTGTGCCGCGGCGAAGGGGATGCCCAAGTGCCGGCATAGTGCGCCCAGGTTGTAATGCTCCAACTGGGGCAGTAATCGGCGCGACAGCCGTTCGGTGCATACGGTATCCCGATCGAAGACCATTCCGGTGCGCGCGAACTCGTGTGCAAGTGCCGTCATGTCGAAGCGCACATTATGGGCCACCACGATGCGGTCCTGGGTCAGGGTCTCCAACGCGCGTACCACCTCGTGGAAGCGGGGAGCCGAAGACACCATGCCGTCAGTGATGCCCGTGAGGCGACGAATGAAAGGCGGGATCTTGCCCGTAGGACGGACGAGGCTGTCCCACCGCAACCGTTCATGCAGGCCGTCGAGGGCGATCACGGCCACCTCCATGACCTCACCCACGCGGGGATCGCCACTGGTGGTCTCCACATCAAGAACGGCGAAACGGTCGGAGAGCATGGGAAGGCTTGATACGGCGCGAGGGGGAGGGGAGGTTACCGGAGGAGCGTTCAGCCGAGATCATTTGTAGGTACATGCAATGATCGCCGCGCACCCAACTCCACCCATTTTCCCGACCTTTCGCCTTCCTGCCATGTCCCTCATTACCGCCTACCACCGCTTCGTCTTCCACACCCTGGCCGGCTGGACCATCGAAGACCGCCGCACCGCGCCGCTGCCCCGCTTCATCGTGGTGGTGGCCCCGCATACCAGCAATTGGGATTTTTTCGTGGGGTTGAGCGTCCGCATCCTTTCAGGTATGCAGGGCGCCAAATACCTCGCCAAGAAGTCGTTGTTCAAGTTCCCCTTGGGCGCCTTCTTCAAGGCCCTGGGAGGTTACCCGGTGGACCGCAGCAAGCACACTAACATGGTCGATGCCGTGGTAGAGCTGTTCAACAGCGGAGCCATCAAGCGCATCGCCATCACCCCGGAAGGCACCCGCAAATACCAACCGCATTGGAAGAGCGGTTTCCACCACATCGCCACCAAGGCCGGTGTGCCCATCATCCTTTGCGCCTTCGACTATGGCAACAAGCGCGCGGTGATCTCCGATCCCTTTCCGCTTACCGCCGATGTGGAGGGCGATATCGAGCGCATGAAGGACTGGTTCCGCCCCTTTAAAGGACGCAATCCAGAGGACGGCATCCGATGATCGGCACGAAGATCGCAGTACCTCATCCCATGCGTTCCCTACGAAGCGCCATCTGCTTGGGTGGCATGCTCTGCGCACTGGCCGCCGGAGCACAGACCTTTCCTGCCATGCAGGGCGAGAACCTCAAGGGCGGAACGGTGAGCCTTCCTGCTACAAGTGGTGCTCCGCATACGCTGGTGGCCTTGGCCTACGGGCAGAAGGCCGGGCCGCTGCTCGAGGACTGGTTCGAGCCACTGTACCTGCGCTTCGTGGCCAAGCACGGGCTCTTCGCGCAAGCCATGAACGTGGACGTTCACTTTGTACCGCTCTTCGTGGGTGCCAACAAGGCCGCCTATGAACCGACACTGAAGAAGTTCCGCAAAACCGCCGCACCCGAGCTATTGGACCGCATCCTGTTCGTTCGGACCGAGCTGGAGGCCGTTCAAGGACCGCTCGGGCTGAAGGATAAGGATGTGCCGTACTTCTTCATCCTTGACCAGAACGGAACCATCATACACCGCAGCCAGGGCGCTTATTCCGACGCGAAGTTGGAGGCCATGGAAGAGCTGTTGATGCAGTGACCCGGACACCCATGTTACTTTCGCGCTCCTTACGAACCAACTCATGACCATGCCGATGACGACCATGCTTGCAGCCCTTTTCGGACTCATGCTCAGCGCGTGCGGTGGCGATCAGCCCACCGGTGCTGTGGCCACCACTGCTGGAAATGAACAACAACCCACCCCCAACGCCGTGAACAACGCTGAAGGCCTCTTTGCCAAGATCAAGACCAACAAGGGCACCATCACCATCCAACTGGAGTACGAGAAGGCGCCCATGACCGTGGCCAACTTCGTGGCCCTCGCCGAAGGCCGTATGAAGAACAGCGCCAAGCCCGAAGGCACGCCGTACTACGATGGCATCAAGTTCCACCGGGTCATCGCCGACTTCATGATCCAAGGCGGCGACCCCACGGGCACCGGTTCCGGCGGTCCTGGTTACGCCTTCCCCGATGAGATCCATCCCGACCTGAAGCACACCCGCGCGGGTACGCTGAGCATGGCGAACGCCGGCCCGTACACCAACGGCAGCCAGTTCTTCATCACCCACAAGGACACCCCCTGGCTCGATGGCCGCCATGCCGTGTTCGGCTACGTCACCGTAGGCCAGGAAGTGGTGAACGCCATTACCCAGGGCGACGTGATGGAGTCCGTCACCATCGAACGCGTTGGAGCGGCCGCCAAGGCATGGGATGCCGTGAAGGTGCTCACCGACAACGCAGCGAAGTTCAAGGCGCGCTAAGAGCCCATTTAGGATCTCTTGCAGGATGCACATCGAGACTGCTTTGAGTTCAGGCGAGCCCGAAAAAATTCAGCGTAGCGGTGCCTACGGAGCATTTTGGCTCTAACGGCGACCTCCGCCACCCGGCTTGCGACGGCCACCTCCACTACGGCGGTGGCCGTTGCCTTTTCCGCCCCCTGCAACACGTGACTTGGGGTCGTACGCCGGTCCACGGCCGAACTGCTCGGGCAGGGGCATCTTCCGCACCTCATAACCAATGAGGGCCTCGATGCGGCCGAACTCACGCATCTCCTTTTCGTTCACGAACGTGATGGCCTGGCCCTTGCGTTGTGCCCGCGCTGTGCGACCCACACGGTGTACGTAATCCTCCGGGTCGCGCGGTACATCGTAGTTGATCACCATGTCGATGTCGTCGATGTCGATGCCGCGGCTCACCACGTCGGTGGCCACCAGGATACGCAGCTTGCGGTTGCGGAAGGCCAGCATCACCTCTTCGCGCTCGGACTGCTCGAGGTCGCTGTGCATCGCCCGTGCGTTGAAGCCCTGCTTCTGCAGGTGGCGGTTCAGGTTGCGCACTTCCACCTTGCGCCCGGCGAAGATCACGATGCTCGTCGCCTCGGACGTACGCAACACATGCTCCAGGATCTGCGCCTTCTGCATGTCGAAGATGACGTAGGCCTGCTGGTCCACACCTTCGGCCGGCTTGCTCAGCGAGATGGTGATCTCCACCGGATCCTGCAGGATGTTGCGCGACAGATCGCGGATGCCCGGTGGCATCGTGGCACTGAACATCAGCGTCTGCCGCTCCTTGGGCAGAAAGGTGATGATCCGGTTGATGTCATCCACAAAGCCCATGTCCATCATACGGTCGGCTTCGTCGAGGATGAGGAACTCCAATCCCTTCAAGGGCACGTAGCCCAGATTGAGGTGGCTGAGCAACTTGCCGGGGGTGGCCACGACCACTTCCACACCGCCCACCAAGGCCTGCTTCTGCTGGTCGAAGTTGGCGCCATCACTGCCGCCATAAAGGGGGATGGACGTGATGGGCGTGTAGTAGGCGATGGCTTGGAGCTGCTGATCGATCTGCAGAGCGAGCTCGCGAGTGGGCACTACGATAAGGCCTCGGATGGATCCGTCCACTTTGGGGCGGTAGGAGACGATGGTGTCGATGAGCGGCAGCAGGAAGGCTGCTGTTTTGCCTGTACCGGTCTGGGCGCAGGCGATGAGGTCGCGTTGATCGAGTGCAGCGGGAATGGCCTGTTCCTGAATGGGCGTGGGCTTCTTGATGTTCATGGCATCAAGGCCATCCAACAACTCCTCACAAAGGCCGAGCGAACGAAAATCCATGGTTCCGGTCCCGTTGGACCGTGGTGTTTGAGCCCCCACGAAGGCGTGGAAGGCGTGCGAAGGTAGGCGATGGGAGGGAGGCGCTCAGGAGGCCTTCCGCAGTGGTGCCGCTTCGCCGAACACAAGCTTGAACTGACCACCCTCTTGTTGACTGCGCTCCAAGGTGCCGTTCAACTGTTCGCTCAACAGGCCGATAAGCTCGGAGCCAAAGGTGTTCGCTGCCGTTCCGGTCCACCCGTTCCGCCCGATGCCATTGTCCTGGAACAGGAGTTCCATCTGTTGCCCCTGTTGCCGCAGCTGAAGGTGGATATGTCCTTGGTCCAAGCCCTCGAACGCATGTTTGCCGGCGTTGGTCAGCAGTTCGTTCACCAGCAGGGTCAGCGGAAGCAGTTGTTCTTCGCTCAGGGAGGTCAGCGTCACATCAGCCTGGAAGCTCACCCGGTCATGCAATCCGAAGGAGACCAGCACGGAGCGGCCTAACCGGTTGAAGTGGTCCTGCAAGGAGCCCCTGCCCGGTGCCTGGCGTTCCAGCACCGGATCGCCGTGGCGCCCCATCTGGATGCCCAGCAGGCTTTCCACCACTTGCAGGTTGTTCTTCATCCGGTGATGGATCTCTTTCAACAAAAGTTCCTTCTCCTCCGATCCAAGGATGCTCTCGGCCAGCCGTTCGTTCTGGATCACCAGTTCACGGTGTTGGGCTTCGATCTCTGCGTGCTGCTTGCGGATCACGGCGTTCTTCAGCTTCATCCGCCGCATCATCCGGGTGCCTGCCAGCGCCGAGATCCCGAGCAATACCAGCAGGATGGCCAGTGCAGCCACCAAGGCAATGAGAATGCCATTGTCGGTTCGCTGGGCCAGAATGGTCCGCTCCTTGGTCCCGATCTGTTCCCGTAGAGCGGCATTGTCCACCTCCCGCTGCTCCACATCATGCAGCACCTGAAGCACCGCAATGGCCGTGGCGTCCTCCACGGCACGGAGCGAGTCATCCATCTGC
>JALOLX010000273.1 GCA_025455765.1 Flavobacteriales bacterium
AGGTTGCGGCCGGTGGCGCGCTCCATGGCGGCCCGGTCCACTTCGCTTACGGTCATGCCCACGTTCTCATCGGGCCGCTCAGCGATCACCTCCAGTTCGCGTAATTCTTCGGCATGGTGCTCCATGCGTATCATCACCTCCACATCGCGGTCAATGGTCACGCGCCGCTCCACCGGCTCGCAGCCCACGTGGGTCACACGCATCCGGTAGGTACCAGCAGGCAGGTCCTTCAGGGTGAAGTGGCCTTCCGCATCCGCCACCGTTCCTCTTTGAAGTTCGGGCAGGAAGATCTCCGCGAAGGACATGGACGTGGCGTCGTGGTCGTCGATCACCCGCCCTGAGAGCGTAAAGCCGCCTTGCGCAGCCACTGCCATGGCGAGCAACAGAGAACCGAGGAGTACAACAGTGCGGTACACAGGGAAGGGATGCAACGATCAATGGCGATGCGCTTGGAGCACCAGAACGAAGCCGCACCAATAACGCCACATTGTTGCAAAAATAGGGGTATCCATCGGATCTCTCTCTCTGCATGAAGGGAAGCCCTGTTGGATGAGCGGCGAGGTGCCCTAACTTCGTGCTCCAAAGCAACAGACCCCCATGCGCTTGATCCGTACCCTGGCCGTCCTGTTCGTATCCGCTTTCACGCTCACTGCCTCAGCCCAGGCTTGGGACCCTTACAACTGTGGGTTCGGCAACATCAAGAGCATCACGGTCCATAACAATGCGATCTATGTAGCCAGCTACCCCAATGGCATTTACAAGAGCACCAACGATGGGGTCACTTGGGAAGCGGTGAATACTGGCTTACCTGTGGAGGTGGTGGATGGAATTGAATTCATCTATGCGGAGTCGGTTGGCTCGAACGGCACGTTCTTATTCGCTGGCACCAGCAGTGGCATCTATCGCTCCAATAATAATGGAGCCAGCTGGCAGCTCGCCAATGGTCCGTTGACGGCGAACTTCACGGTGTATGCCAACAAGTGGTTGAAGAGCGGCTCAAAAACCCTGGCCATCTTCGCCGGTACGATCGCAAATGGTGGTGGCATTTATGCCACGGGCAATAATGGCAACACCTGGATCCAAGGTGCCAATAACTTGAGCACCAACATGCGCGTGTATCAGGTCGCCGTGGTGGGCAACCTTCTCTACGCGGCCACCAGCGCAGGCCTGTTCGTTAGCGACAATAACGCGGACGACTGGGACCCAATGCCCAACGCGCAGGTAGCCACCTACGCCATCCAAGGCACTCCGGAGCGTCTGGTAACCATTTCCGACTTCGGCTATCGGTATTCGACGAACGAAGGCCAAGACTGGTCGAACCCGACCTCTCAACCTGCAGCGCCGAACGCCAATGCACAGCTCATCCTGTACGACGGGAAGTACTTTGCGATCACGGGTACGGGAGCGGGCGTTGTCCGCTCCATCAACAACGGTCAAAGCTGGCAGCCGTTCAATACCGGCCTTGTGGATTTTGATGCCACGTTGCAGGAAGAGTTCCACGCTTCGGGCACCAAGTTGTACCTCGGCGCCTTGTTCGATCTTTACAGCATCGATGGAACCACCTTGGGTGTGGATGGAGCTGGTGCTGCAATGAGCGGTCGTGCCTTCCCCACTGCCTTCCAAACCGGGTTTACCGTGGAACTGCCTTCAGAACTCACCGAGGCTCGTCTTGTCCTGATGGATGTGAGCGGTCGCATCGTACGCGAACAGCGCGTATCCCCCGGTAGCCAGTGGGTGTCGCGTGAACAGCTCGCCTCCGGTGCATATCGGGCGAGCGTACGGGATGCACAGGGCACGCCCCTGATCGACCTCGGAACGCTGATCGCAGAATGAGCGAGCGGCCGATCCGACGCATCGGCGTGCTCACGTCAGGTGGCGACGGACCGGGTATGAACGCGGCCATCCGCGCCGTGGTGCGCAGCGCTACCACCTCCGGGCTGGAGTGCATCGGTGTGCTGGGTGGTTATGACGGTCTGGTGAACGACCGCCTGCGGCCTCTGGGCACGCGTGACGTCAGTAACATCATTCAACGCGGAGGTACCATCCTCCGCTCGGCCAGGAGCGAAGCGTTCCGTACAGCAGAGGGACGAGCAACGGCAGTGCGCACACTCCACAACCATGGCATCGATGCACTCGTAGCCATCGGTGGCGATGGAACGTTCACAGGAGCGCACATCCTGTTCCAAGAACACGGCGTACGTACCATAGGCCTACCCGGCACCATCGACAATGACCTCTACGGAACCGATGCCACCATTGGCTACGATACCGCGCTGAACACGGCCGTCGAAGCCATTGACCGCATACGTGATACGGCATCGTCCCATGATCGGCTCTTCTTTGTGGAAGTGATGGGCAGGGACACGGGCCATATCGCCTTGATGTGCGCCGTTGCGGCAGGTGCCGAGTATGTGCTCATCCCGGAGGAACGCCAGTCCATTGATGGATTGATGGATGCTTTGATGCAGGCATCCAGAGCGAAGTCTTCACAGATCGTGATCGTGGCCGAAGGTGATGAGGAAGGGGGTGCCTTCGAGATCGCCCGCAAGGTGAAGGAACGAACTACCGCCTATGACATCCGGGTTTCCGTGCTTGGACACCTTCAGCGCGGTGGTGCGCCGACCGTGAACGACCGCATCCTGGCCAGTCGCACCGGTGTGGCTGCCGTGGAGCAGCTGCTGGCAGGCACCCATGATGCGATGGTGGGCGTGGTGAACGGAGCCATCGCCGTGACGCCGTTCGAACAGGCCATCGGCAACCAGAAGCCGCTGCAGCGCGATCTGCTGCATGTACTGAAGGTCCTAGCGAGCTGATCGGGCCGGGCCACCTTTCACATTCACCGTTCGTCACCTATCTTGGTGTTTTATAGCATCAGGAAGAGCGATGCAGAACGGCCCGATCACATTTATCGCCATCCTTTGGACCTGGGTCGGACTTGGCATGACCACGTGGGCTCAACCGTGCGCCACCGGCTTCCTGCTCACCACTTCTCCCCTTCCCCAGAACGGTACGTACAGCTGTGGCGAAACCGTAACCTTCTGCCTGACCATTACCGGCTGGAACTCCACCAGCGCCAATTGGTTCCACGGGGTCAGCGCCACCTTCGGTGCCGGCTGGGACCTGAGCACGCT
>JALOLX010000274.1 GCA_025455765.1 Flavobacteriales bacterium
AGCTGTGCCGGCAAGCCCTCGGTGAAGCGCATGGTCCACACAATGGCATCGCGCTCCATGAACTCCAACGCACTGGGGATGATCCCCGCGCGGAACACGGCGCTCACCGCCTCGCAGGCCTTCACCGCCTCGGGGAAGGGCACCAACATGAGCATGGTGTGGGTAGGCAGCGGAACGAGCTTCAGCACGGCTTCGGTGATGATGCCGAGCGTACCCTCACTGCCCACCATGAGGTGCGTGAGGTCGTAGCCGGTGGCGTTCTTCAGGGTGTTGGCGCCGGTGCGGATCACCTCGCCATCGGGTAAGACCACTTCCAAGTTCAGCACGAAGTCGCGGGTCACGCCGTATTTCACTGCGCGCGGTCCACCGGCGTTCTCGGCCAGGTTACCTCCGATGGTGCAGCTTCCCCTGCTGGAGGGATCGGGAGGATAGTAGAGGCCATGGGCTGCAACAGCATCCTGCAGCACCTGTGTGATCACGCCAGGTTGCACCCGCACCTGCAGGTTGCGCGTATCGATCTCCACGATGCGGTCCATGCGATCGAGCGCGAGTCCCAGGCCACCGTGAATGGACAGTGCGCCACCGCTCAGCCCAGTGCGGCCACCGATGGGCGTAACGGGGATGTGGTGTTGCGCGCAGAGCTTCATCACGGCGCTCACCTCGGCGGTGCTGGTGGCACGTACCACCACCTCGGGCGGATGCACCAGGTCTTCGGTCTCGTCGTGGCCGTAGCGTTCGCGCTCCTCCTGTGAGGTATGCACATCCCCGCTGGTGACCACCGCGCGCAAGGCCTGTACGAAGGCCGCATCCACTGTTCCGAACGCCATGGCACAAAGGTATCGGACGGGAAGCCCCATCTTCGTGGTCATGAGCACCCCGGCAACGGAGTCCTTTCGACAGCGGCTGTACCGCATCATCTTTCTGTCGGACAGCCCTGCTGGCAAGCGCTTCGACGTGGTGCTGCTCTACGCGATCCTGCTCAGTGTGGTGCTGGTGCTGTTGGAGAGCGTAGCCAGTGTCGAAGCCGAGTGGGGCGCACAGTTACGGGCTTTGGAATGGCTGTTGAGCGGACTCTTCCTGATCGAATACGTGCTGCGCATCTGGTGCAGTCCGCAACCGCGCCACTACATCCTCAGCTTCTACGGTGTGGTCGACCTGCTGGCGATCCTGCCTTCGTTCCTGAACCTGTTGGTACCCGGTATTGCTTCGCTTACGGTGGTGCGCGTGTTGCGGCTCACCCGTGTGTTCCGCATCCTCAACCTGCTCGACTATGTACGGGAGGCCAGGTTGCTGCTCTTGGCCCTGCTCGCCAGCCGTCACCGCATCATCGTGTTCATGCTGGCGGTGCTGGCCATGGTCACGGTGTTCGGTGCCATCATGTTCGTGGTGGAGACACCGGAGGCGGGCTTCACCAGCATTCCCCGCAGCATCTATTGGGCGATCGTGACACTGACCACCGTAGGCTATGGAGACATTGCACCCAAGACCGACCTGGGCCAGGCCATCGCTTCAGCCATCATGATCCTGGGTTACGCCATCATCGCCATCCCCACCGGCATCGTTAGTGTGGAAGTGGCACGCCGCTCCAAGCGGGCCGATGACCGGGTGTGCGAGCAGTGCGGCACCACTGAGCACCGCAGCGATGCGCGTTACTGCCATCAGTGCGGTCATCGACTGAATGAAGAAGGCTGATCAGTCCAGCAGGGTCACGTGCCCGGTGAAGTCACGCGCATCACCATCGCGTTCCACCAGCACACGCCACACGTAGGTGTCGATCAACGGTTCGCGGCCCTTCACCCGTCCATCCCACCCCACGTTCCGGTCGCGGCTCTCGAACACCACCTTGCCCCAGCGATCGAAGACGAGCAGCGTGTAGTTCCAGCCATTGAAGCCGTTGAGCACCGGCATGAACACCTCGTTGCGCCCATCGTTGTTGGGCGTGAAGGCGTTGGGCACGAAGATCATCGGGTCGGCACCGGCACCGACGAAAGAGCGCACGGTATCGGGGCAGCCGAAGCTGTTGTAGGCGATGAGCGTAACGAGATACGTGCCACCATCCGCAGGGAATACGTGTATCGGGGCCTCCTCCTCATCCACCGTGCCATCGCCGAAGTCCCACCAGTAGCTCACCGCGCCGGTGCTCACGTTCTGGAAGCGCAGGGCATTGCGCACACTGGCCAGCGTATCGGTGCTGAAGGCCGCAGTGGGCGTGGGGTTCACCACCATCGATCCAAAGGCGTTGAGCGTATCGGCACAACCTCCCGCACCGTTGGCAATGAGCAACACGTTGTAGATACCGGCCTGTGCGTAGCTGTGAACGGGATCCGCCGCCGTGCTCTGGCTGCCATCACCAAAGCGCCAACGGTAGGTGCTCGCATTGATCGATGTGTTGGTGAACGCGATCGGATAGCCTTCGCAGCCCGGCTGTGGCGTGGCTGTGAACGAGGCTTCCGGCGTGGGATGCACGACAAAGGTGGCCACCGCATCATCGGTGCAGCCGTACTGGTTGGTGGCGGTCAACGAGATGGTGTACGAGCCTACCTCGGTGTAGGTGGCCAGCGGTTGGTTCACGGCCGTGGTGGTGCCATTGCCCAGGTCCCAGGCGAAGGACTGCGCCCCCGAAGAGGTGTTGGACAGTTGCACGTCAACAGGTGCTTCGCAGCTGCTGGTCTGCGATAGGGTGAAGGATGCCGATGGCAGCGGATGCACCACCACACTGGCCTGTTGGCTGTCGGAGCAACCGTTCACGTTCTCGGCGATCAGCGTCACGGTATAGGTACCAGGACTGGTGTAGGTGTGGGCCGGTGCGAAGCCGGTGGTGCTGTTGCCATCGCCCAGGTCCCATTGGTAGAACTGCGCATTGGTGCTGGTGTTCTGCAGTTGCACGGCAAGGTCCACACAACCATCGCCGGGGTTGGGTGTGAAGGCAGCCACCGGGCTGGTATTGACCTGGATCACTTGTGTATCGGACGCACTGCAACCACTCACGGCATCGGTGGCCGTGAGGGTGACCGTGAAGTTACCGCCGTTGGCATAGGCATGGCTCACGCTGTTCAACGTGGAGGTGGTGCCATCGCCAAGGTCCCATTGCAGGCCGTTGTTGCCGGTGGTGGTGCTGGT
>JALOLX010000275.1 GCA_025455765.1 Flavobacteriales bacterium
CGCTCGTACCAGCAGGGCACCAAGCTGTGGCTGGCACCGTTGAGCCGTTTGGTGGCGGTGCTTCCTTCGGGTACCACCGGGCAATTGACGATGGTGCCTGTATAGTCGAGGGTGTAGCCGCTGTTGAACACATCGCTCTGGCTGGCGAGGGTGTTGGCCACGTAGGACTCCGGTACGTTCACCTTCACCACTTCCCAGAAGTCGTTGTAGCCCACATCGCCGGGGATCTTGCCGATGATGTTGAGCTGCCCGCTCACCGGGGTGCTTTGTCCAGGCTTGAAGCAGACGAAGATGGGGATGGCAGCGGTGGGTTGCACATCGAAGTTGTAGTACTCCACGAGCTGTCCTGCGGGGCCGAGGCCACGAGTGATGAACGGCGCAACGTCGAAGTTGATGGGGGCATTGGCGGCAGGCAGTCCGTTGCTGCCATCGCGCACCATGAGGGTGGCGGCTTGCGGGCTGAAGCGGTCCACGCTGATGCGTTGCTCGGTGGCCGGGTCATACACGGTGGGTGTGGTGGGAGAAGGGGAAGGAGCAGGGGTCTCTTCTTCGTCCTTTTTGCAGCCGGTGAAGGCAAGGGTGGCCAGGAGCGTTGTGGCAAGCAAGGATGTGTAGCGCATGTGTGATGAGGTTGTGCCTGCAAAGCACCGCGCACCCGGTCACGGCAAGATCACGTCGCGATCACATGTTCATCTCAGCGCCAAGGTCTCTGGTGCATCATGTTGCACATGCTGCAGCCGCCCGCCGTGCTGTTCGGCGAGCCTATGACATTCGATGAAAATGTGCTGTTCAGGCTGCGCGCCAGGCAGGCAGGGCGAACCTGAACTGCGCCCCCTGATCGGGTCTGCTGCTGGCCTGAACGGTGCTGCCATGCAGCTCCACGATGCGTTTCACGATGGCCAACCCCAAGCCAGAGCCCTCGGAATTGTTCGAGCGTCTGCCGCGGTAGTAGCGGTCGAAGATGAACGGAAGTTCATCCGTGGGGATGCCTGGGCCGGTATCGCTGATGCGCACTTCCACCGCTGCATCGTGGCCGTCCAGTTCCACCGTGATGCGATCGCCGGGTGCGCAGAACTTGATGCTGTTCTGGATGATGTTCTGCAACACACGATCGATCTTCTTTACATCCACTTCCACGATGGGAAGGTCCTTCGCCATGATGATGGTGATGCCAACGTTCTTCTCCTGTGCGTGCAGTTGGAGCTTGTTCACCACGTCATGCACCAGTTCGCCCAAGGAGATCGGTTCGAGGTCGAGTTTCACCTGTCCGGCTTCCAGCTTGCTCAGCGTGAAGAGGTCATCCACCAGTTCCTTCAAGCGGTCTGCGCTCTTTACGATGATACCGAGGTGTTCGCCGCGTTCCTCGGTGGTGAGGGTGCTTTCCTTCAACAGGAGGGTTTCCGCGTAACCCTGAATGGATGCGATGGGTGTGCGCAGGTCGTGGCTCACGTTCGCGATGAGCTCCTTCCGCAACTTGTCGAGCCCTTTCAGTTCATCGATGTTCCGTTCAATGGTGGAAGCCATATCGTTGAAGGTCATGGCCACCTGGGCGAACTGGCCTTTGCCTGAGTAAGGTATCCGCACATTGCGTTCACCTGAACGAAAGCGTCGGATGCCATCCAGTACACGCTCGCTGCTCTGGGTGATGAGCCAGATGGCGAGCAGTCCGAAGAGCAGGGTGAAGGCCAGTGCGATGAGCACCGATCGGCTTCCCAACCGCAGGAAGTAGCTGCTGAAAAGCATGTCGGTGGCACCCACATATTCCTGACCGGCGAGGATGATGTACACGTAGCCCTGTGGCACACCGTTCTCCAGCACTGGCGCAGCACTGAAGATCTTGCGCTCACCAGGGGCGCGTGGGTCGTCGCCCACCAGCAATCCGTCGTGGCCGGCCTGGGAAATGAACTGACGAACGGGCGCAAGGTCCACGCGATCGGCCTTTACCTCGCCTTCGAGCGCCACATACTTCAGAATGGCGCCTGCGGTATCCAGTACATACACTTCAATGCCTGGGTTCACAGCCATCATACTGTGCATGAGCGTTCCGATGGCCTCCTCCGCCACTTCACCGTTCAGGAAGGGTTTGATCTCCCCCACAGTATGTGCGGCGAGGTCACGGTTCATGCGCTGGGTCACCTCCAGGGCATGGTAGCGCGAGGCGTTGATGTGGATGTACAGCACGATCGCCGTGAAGGCCAGCAGCAGCGCCAGGAAAATGGCGGAGACCTTCCAGAAGAGGTTGTTCAGCATGTCGTTCAGGCGTCGATGAACCGATAGCCCACACCCCAGGTGGTGAGGATGAACTCCGGTTCGGCGAGGTTGCGTTCCACCTTGTTGCGCAAGCGATTGATGTGGCTGTTCACGGTATGTTCATAGCCGTTGAACTCGTAGCCCCACACCTTGCTGAGCAGTTCGTCGCGGGTGAAGGTGACACCGGGGTTGGAGGCGAGGTGGAGCAGCAGATCGTATTCCTTGGGGGTCAGCTCCACGCGCTGGCCATGCACCTCCACGTGCCGTTTGGCGGTATTGATGCGCAGGCCGGGAATGGCGATGTCACCAGCTTGGGCTACTGGTGCGGGTGCGCCATCCATCCGCCGAAGCAGGGCCTTTACGCGGGCGATGAGCTCGCGCACGCTGAAGGGCTTGGTCATGTAGTCGTCCGCTCCGGTCTCCAGACCGAGCACCTTGTCGATCTCCTCGGCCTTGCTGGTGAGCATCAGGATGGGTGTGGTCACGTTCGCTGCACGCAGTCGCTGACAGATGGCGATGCCGTCCATCCCGGGCAGCATCAGGTCCAGGATGATCAGGCAATGCTGCTTTTCCATGGCGCGCAGCAGCCCCTCGGTGCCATCGAAGCACTGCTGCACCTCGTACTGCAGATCGCTCAGGTGGATGCGCACCAGGTTGCTGATGTCGCGGTCGTCCTCGATGAGCAGGATGCGGCGCATGCGGATCAGAACGCGTAACGCAGGCCCACGTTCAGCACCATGGCCCGGGTGAGGCCATCGGGGCGCACCTCACGCACCACGAGCGGTGAACCGTACGCCGCTTCGAGGGACCAGGTGTCGTTCAGCTTGTAGCGTGCATCGACGGTGAGGTTCAAGGTGAGCCCGTCCGAAC
>JALOLX010000018.1 GCA_025455765.1 Flavobacteriales bacterium
ACCTGGTACGCGGTGTTCATCTGCTCAGCCTCCGCAGGTGAATACCCCACCTCCTCCAAGGTCTTGCTATCGATCGTGGCGGTGGGTGCCACCTTGCCTTCCTTACGGGCCTTCTCCACGCGCTCGGTCACTTCACGCGCTTGCACTGCACTGTTGCGCGTGCTGCTGCTCACGGCATAGAGGGTGATGCCTGCTGCGCGCTCTGTAGCCACCGATCCGGTGTTCGCATCGAAGTTGGACTTCTGGTAATCGCGCGCCAACTCGAGGGCCTTGTCGTCCACCTCAGCACCCACGTTCTTGGCGCTCTCCAACGCAGTGGCCGCGAAGCTGCTCTGCAACACACCGGCCCAGCCATCGCCCTGCACGCTGCCGTCGCTGTTCTGCCCGCGCTGGATCATGCCTACACACGTGTTCAACGCACGCTTTCCGCGCAGATTCTGGGGATGCTGCTCGCCAATGCGCGCCAGTAGATTGGACAGGAATTGTGCAGTGAGGGCCACATCGATGTTGGCGCCGAGCTTGCTCTGGATCTGTGTGCCGGTGAGCTGCGTGACATTGATGGCGCCTTTGGGCGCGCCTTCCACTTGCGTGAGCAGGTATTCCGTGGCGCGCTTTAACTGGGCAGCGTAAGCACCTTGGTCGAGCGTATTGCCCATCCGCATCAACGCCATGGCCACCATGGCCGTTGTCGCCGGATCGGCACTTACCGCATGCGGATCAAGGATGTCCTGCCGGGCATGCGACCCAGCACCGAAGCCACCGCTGGCACCCTGCGCCTTCACCAGCCATTGCAGGCCACGCTGTTCAGCTTGAAGCACCGGCGCGGGGGTGGTCAGCACAAAGGCCGGATCAAGGCCTTCACCTTCATACACCGTCTTGAATACACAGCCAGCAGGTGCTTCAGGGACCTTGGCAGCAGCCGTGTCGGCGGGCGGCACCATGCAGTGGATGCCTTCAGCGGCATGCGGTACACGCGTGCTGAAGGAAAGCAGCAGCACTGAGCTGCCGCTCACAACAAGGATCAACAGGATGAAAAGGCTCTTGCGCATGATCAAGGGGGGTTGGTTATACATCGGATGCGATCGTTGCGTCGATCACACACCCGTACACGTCACCGTTGCTCAGGTTCGATCGGTGTTATCTTTCTGCCATGACCCGCATCCTGTTCGGCATCGTTCTGCTCCACCTCCTTACGGACCTGAATGCGCAACAGGTGCTGCACTTCACCGCCACCTCAGGCTTCGATCACGGCACCCGTGATGTATCGCTGGTCATGTTCGAGGACATCGCCGCGGAGCTTGGGCTGAACGTGATCGATGCGCCGAACGGAGCAAGCTTCCCGGACGCTACGGCGCTTGCCGACATGGATGTGATCATCTTCAGCAACACCAGCGGCAACAACATCCTCACCGCACAACAACGCGTCGATCTGGAGAGCTGGGTGGCCAATGGAGGGCATGTGCTGGGCATCCACGCTGCCAGCGATACCTACCGCCACAGCACCGCGAACGGGAACAACACGGGCACGTGGGATTTCTATGCCGAACTGATCGGCGCCAGTGTGCAGGAGAACCCCAACCATGTGAACGGCACTCCACCCTATGAGATGGCGCACATCGGCACCCACCCCTCCACCTCCGCACTGCCCGACCCCTGGCTGAAGAACGAGGAGTATTACTACTGGGAGGGCGGCTATTTCGGTCCGGACAATTCCGTGGTGCTTCAGGTGGAAGAGACCATCGGACCCAATGGACAGGTGAACTCCTACGACGCACCCCGCGCCATGAGCTGGTACCGTGTACAGCCCAATGGCTCACGCATCTTCTACACCGCGCTGGGCCATGCTGGCAGCAACTACACGGACGACGAGCTCTTCCGGCAGCACATGAAGGATGCGTTGGGGTGGTTGCTGGATATCACGAACGGTACTGCGACGATCGATGGCGATCTGCACATCCGCATTCAGCCAGTTCCCGCGAACGACGAACTAACGGTGCTCTGCGAGGGAGCCCTGACCTACGCTCCGCTGCGGGTGCTGGATGCTTCAGGACGCATTGTACTTCAAGCGACCCGCACTGGCGAACGAACCGTGCTACCGGTCAATACGCTGGCAGTGGGCACCTATCTTCTACAGCTGGAGAACGCGTCCGTGCGCTTCCAAGTGCTGCGTTGAAGCACACTCACAGGGAACTGCTTCGCACGCACGAGGGGCGGCTTACGCCTCCTGCATCTTCTTCGCCGCGCGCTTGCGGTCGTTCTCGTCGAGGAAGATCTTACGGATACGCAGACTCTTCGGGGTCACCTCCAGGTATTCGTCGTCAGCGATGTACTCCATGCACTCCTCCAAGCTGAACTTCACCGCTGGTGCGATGTTCAACTTCTCGTCGGTACCGCTGGCGCGCATGTTGGTGAGCTTCTTGGTGCGCACCACGTTCACCACCAGTTCCTCGCCGGGCTTGGGGCTCTCGCCGATCACCTGGCCCAGGTAGATCTCCTCTCCGGGATCCACGAAGAACTTGCCGCGGTCCTGCAGCTTATCCAGCGCGTAAGCGACCACACCGCCCTGTTCACCGCTGACGATGCAACCCGGACGTGGCGCCGCGATCTGGCCCTTGAACGGCTCGTAACCCTTGAAGCGGTGTGCAATGATGGCCTCGCCCTCTGTGGCCGTGAGGAGCGTATTGCGCAAGCCGATGATGCCGCGCGCTGGAATACTGAACTCGAGCACCGTGCGATCCGACTTCTGTTCGATGTTCATGATCTCGCCCTTGCGACGCGTCACATGATCGATCACGCGGCTGCTGAACTGGTCCGGCACTTGTACCGTGAGCAATTCGATGGGCTCGTGCCGGTCGCCGTCCACATCGCGGTACAGCACTTGGGGCTGCCCCAACTGGAACTCGTACCCTTCACGACGCATGGTCTCCACAAGGATGCTGATGTGGAGGATGCCCCGTCCGAAGACCAACAAGCGATCAGGACTATCGGTCTCCTGCAAGCGCATGGCGAGGTTCTTCTCGATCTCTTTGTACAAGCGATCGCGCAGGTGGCGACTGGTCACGAACTGGCCTTCCTTGCCGAAGAAGGGCGAGTTGTTGATGGTGAACAGCATGCTCATCGTGGGCTCGTCCACCTTGAACTTGGACAGGCCTTCCGGGTTCTCTGAATCAGCGACAGTATCGCCGATGTCGAAGTTCTCCAGACCCATGACGGCCACGATCTCACCGCAGCCGATCTCCTCCTTCACCTTGATCTTGCCAAGTCCCTCGAACACCATCAACTCCTTCACCTGCCCCTTGCGCACATTGCCGTCGTTCTTCATCAGGGTGATGAGCTGACCTGGCTTGATGGTACCACGGGACACACGGCCCACGGCGATACGGCCTTGGAAGCTGCTGTAGTCCAAACTGGTGATGCGCATCTGCAGCGTACCCTCCACCTGCTTCGGCGCAGGAATATGCTCCAGGATCACATCGAGCAAATGGCTCACGTCCTCTGTAGGGGTCTTCCAATCCGGACCCATCCATCCGTTCTTGCTGCTGCCATACACCACCGGGAAGTTCAGCTGATCCTCGCTGGCATCCAAGGCGAACATCAGGTCGAACACCGCCTCGTGTACCTCTTCCGGGGTACAGTTGGGCTTGTCCACCTTGTTGATCACCACCACAGGCTTCAACCCCAGCTCGATCGCCTTGCCCAGCACGAAGCGCGTCTGGGGCATCGGTCCTTCAAAGGCGTCCACCAAGAGGATCACGCCATCGGCCATGTTCAACACCCGCTCCACTTCACCGCCAAAGTCGCTGTGGCCAGGGGTGTCGATGATGTTGATCTTGGTGCCCTTGTACCGTACGCTCACGTTCTTGGCCAGGATGGTGATGCCCCGCTCGCGTTCCAGATCGTTGTTGTCCAGTAGCAGGTCCTTCACTTCCTCGTTCACCCGGAAGAGCTGGCATTGATGGAGGATCTTATCCACCAAGGTGGTCTTACCGTGGTCGACGTGGGCGATGATGGCGATGTTGCGCAGCTCGGTCATGGGGCGGGGGCGGTCGTGAAAAAGGCCCGCAAAGGTAACTGATCCCGCCTCATGTTCAGACTTATAGCATCTTTGCGGCACAAGACCCACCTGTTGTCATGGCAAGGCCCCTGCTCATTCTTCCTATCGTGATCGCCCTCTCCGCCTGCGAACGCGCACCGCAGCGATCAGAAACGAACG
This sequence comes from Flavobacteriales bacterium, assembly GCA_025455765.1. Classification (GTDB taxonomy): domain Bacteria; phylum Bacteroidota; class Bacteroidia; order Flavobacteriales_F; family PHOS-HE28; genus PHOS-HE28. The sequence continues at coordinate 4,214 of JALOLX010000018.1, forward strand.
TGAGCTTTTCAGGCTATCTTACGCGGTTGGACGACCGTTTGGTCCTCGTCGGCTGCGGCCGGAAGGAGATCACGCTGAAGGACCAACTGCGCGACGCTGTGATCGAAAGCTGGGCGCTGCCCGGTGAGATACCACCCGTGACCGAGGTCTGGATGACCGTATACGCCACGGACAGCTCGTTCAGCCGCGGGCTGGTGGAGGAGACCGTGGGCGTCTCTCCCTGTGACCAGAAACTCTCGGGCACCTATGCGCTTGACCCCACTGACGGGTCCAGTATGGCCGCGCGGCTAACGCTGATGCCCGACGGCAAGTTCGCACTTGCCCTGGTGGGTCGCGATGGGATACGGAGCGATCTGTCCGGCACGTGGACACGCGAAGGTGATAAGGTCATCCTCAACAGCGATGGCAGTACCAAGGAAGTACGCTTCGTGAGCTATGATCTGCTCGTCCTCGGCAGTGCTGAGGATGCCGCTGGTTCGATCGAACTGGCACGCCGTCGATGATCGCTACCGATCGCTGTTGGTGATCAGTCCTATCTTTGCAGCCGCTTCACCTCCGGGTAAAGCGACCGGGCCCCGTAGTTCAATTGGATAGAATGACAGATTCCGGTTCTGTTGGTTACAGGTTCGAGTCCTGTCGGGGTCACCAGGCGGTCCACCAGTAGGCGGGCCGCCTTTTCTTTTCCCTCGCCCTCCGCAGCTCCATGCGCATCGATAAGTTCCTCTGGTGTGTGCGGCTCTTCAAGACCCGCAGCCTCGCCACGGAAGCGCTCCGGCGCGAACAGGTGCACCTCAATGGCCGCTCGGTCAAACCTTCAGCCGAGGTGAAGGAAGGCGATCTCTTCGCCTTGCGTGAGCCCCCCATCTGGCGCAGTTGGCGCATCACCACACTGCCCGCTTCGCGCGTAGGTGCCAAACTGGTTCCCGGCCTCATCACTGAAGAGACCTCCTTCGCCGATCTGGATAAGCTGGAAGTGGCCCGCATGGCCCGCGCACAGCATCGCGATGCAGGACTTGGCAGGCCCACCAAGCGCGACCGCCGCGACATGGACCGGATGTTCGGGGAGTGATCCCATACCTTCACCCCATGCAACTCCTCATCCGCCTGCTGATCACCACCATCGCGGTACTGATCACCGATCTGCTGTTGCCCGGTGTGAGCCTCGGTGACATGAGCAATACCAACGGCCTGATCACCGCGCTATTGGTGGCGGTGGTGCTGGGCCTGCTCAATACCTTCCTGAAACCCGTGCTCATCCTCTTCACCCTGCCGGCCACCCTGCTCACCATGGGCTTGTTCCTGCTAGTGATCAATGCTGCCATCGTGATGCTGGCAGGCCGCATCGTGGACGGGTTCCAAGTGAACGGCTGGCTCTGGGCACTGGCCTTCAGCGTGTGCCTGAGCGTCGTGCAAGGCTTCCTGCAGGCACTCGATAAGCCGAAGGCCAGCGCGGAGCAGCACTGAACGATACAACAAGGCCGGACCCATGGGCCCGGCCCTGTGAATGCATCCTTACGCTGCTCAGTTGTCGCCGTCCAGCAAGCGGCCCAGACCGCCGAGCAAGCTTCCCTCCTCCTTGCCACGACCACCGGCACGTGGGGCTGCGGCAATGATGTTGTCCGCCAGGCGGCTGAAGGGCAGCGACTGGATCCAGACACGACCCGGCCCCCGCAGGGTGGCGAAGAACAGGCCCTCACCGCCGAACAAGGTGTTCTTGATGCCCCCTACGAATTGCACGTCGTAGTCCACATCCTGGGTCATGGCCACCAAGCAGCCTGTGTCCACCCGCAGGGTCTCTCCGGGGGCCAGATCGCGCTGCACCGTGGTACCACCAGCGTGGATGTACACCTGGCCATCACCTTCCAGCTTCTGCATGATGAAGCCCTCTCCGCCGAACAGGCCCGCGCCCAGCCGTTTCTGGAACGCAATGCCGATGCTCACCCCTTTGGCTGCAGCCAGGAAGCTGTTCTTCTGACAGATCAATTTGCCCTGGTGGTCGCGCAGGTCCATGGGCATGATCTTGCCCGGATACCCCGCAGCGAACCAGGCCGTACGACGCACACTGCTCGTATTGGTGTAGGTGGTCATGAACAGACTTTCACCGGTCAGCACACGCTTACCAGCACTGAACATCTTGTCCAGAAAGCCCTGGCTCTGCCCCCTGCCATCGCCGAAAATGGTCTCCATCTGGATGCCCTCATCGAGCATCATCATGGTGCCTGCTTCGGCAATAACGGTCTCTCCGGGATCGAGCGTGATCTCCACGCATTGCATGTCATCGCCTACGATGCGATGGTCGAGTTCGTGTGCTTGGCGTTCCATGGTTACAGTTGAATGATGCAAAACTATGAAGCCTGCCGTCCGCCCATCCCCCGGCCAAGGCGTAATTTGGCCGCTCCTGTAAAGACCTGCTTCATGCTGAGCACCCGGACCTCCATGGCCAAGGCCGAACCCGCCATCCCCCAGGAAACGCTGCTGCGCGCATGGGAGCTGATGTGTACCGCCAAGGCGATGACCGAACTGTACGAGGCGAATGCCAAGTTCACCGCCAAGTACGTGCACGCCACCAGCCGTGGTCACGAGGCCATCCAGCTGGCCCTCGGGCTGCAACTGAAGCCGCAAGACTTCGTAGCGCCCTATTACCGCGACGACAGCATTCTCCTCGGCATCGGCATGGAGCCCTACGAGCTGATGCTGCAGCTGATGGCCAAACGCGACGACCCCTTCAGCGGAGGGCGCACCTACTACAGCCACCCCAGCCTGCGCCGCACCGGCATGCCCCGCATTCCGCACCAGAGCAGCGCCACCGGAATGCAGGCCATTCCCACCACCGGCATCGCCCTCGGCCTGTGGTACAAGGAACAGGCCGGCATCGCGCATGACCTGAATGGCGGCGACCCGGCGGATGCGCCGCTCGTGGTCTGCTCCATCGGCGATGCAGCCATCACCGAAGGTGAAGTGGCCGAAGCCCTGCAGATGGCCGTGCTCAAGAAGCTCCCCATCATCTACCTGGTGCAGGATAACGAATGGGACATCAGCGCCAGCGCGGAAGAGATCCGAGTGGCCGATGCCAGCCAGTATGCGAAAGGTTTCCCGGGCCTTGAAGTGCGCAGCATCGATGGCACCGACTTCCTCACCTGCTACCAGACCCTGCACGAGGTGATGGCCACCGTACGCAGCGAACGCAGGCCCTTCCTGGTGCATGCGAAGGTGCCCCTGCTCAACCACCACACCAGCGGGGTGCGCATGGAGTTCTACCGCAGCGATGAGGACCTCGCCGAGCACCGCAAGCGAGATCCCTTCCCCCGCTTCTTCCAACAGTTGCTCGATCAGCGCATCCAGTTGGAGGGCTTAAAGAAGCTGGAATTACAGGCCCAGGAACGGGTGAAGAACGACTTCGAGCGCGCCAAGGTGGCCGAAGACCCCTCCCCCGCCGACCTCACCACCCATGTCTTCGCCCCCACCCCCATCACCGAGGAACGTGGCGAGCGCGCACCAGCCGACCGCCAGCCGACCGTGATGGTGGACAGCGCGCTCTTCGCCATCCGCGAACTGATGCAGGACGACCCCAATTGCCTGCTCTACGGCCAGGATGTGGGTGCGCGCCTGGGTGGCGTGTTCCGGGAAGCCGCCACGCTCGCACGCGACTTTGGCGACCACCGCGTGTTCAACACCCCCATCCAGGAGGCGTTCATCATCGGTAGTACAGTGGGCATGAGCGCCGCAGGATTGAAGCCCATCGTTGAAGTGCAGTTCGCCGATTACATCTGGCCAGGCCTCAATCAGCTCTTCACCGAAGTGGCGCGCAGTTGCTACCTCACCGTGGGCAAGTGGCCGGTCAGTTCCATCCTGCGTGTGCCCATTGGCGCCTACGGAAGCGGTGGCCCCTACCACAGCAGTAGCGTGGAGAGCGTGCTCTGCAACATCAAGGGCATCAAGATCGCCTACCCCAGCACCGGCGCCGACCTCAAGGGCTTGATGAAGGCCGCCTACCACGACCCCAACCCCGTGGTGATGCTGGAGCACAAGGGGCTCTACTGGAGCAAGATCAAAGGCACTGAAGAGGCGAAGACCATCGAACCGAGCGCGGACTATGTGGTGCCTTTCGGCAAAGGCCGGCTGGTGCTGGAGGCCGACGCCGCAACCGTGAACAAGGGCGACGCCGCTGTGGTGGTCACCTATGGCATGGGCGTCTATTGGGCCAAAGCGGCCGCCAAACAGCTCAGCGGTCGTGTGACCATCGTGGACCTGCGGACGCTTGTTCCGTTGGATGAGGAACTGGTGATGGAACAAGTACGGCGACACGGCCGTTGCCTGGTGGTGACCGAAGAGCAGCTCACGAACAGCTTCGCCCAAGCCCTTGCTTCCCGCATCAGCGACCAGTGCTTCGCCCACCTCGATGCTCCCGTACGCACCCTAGGTTCAGTGGATGTGCCGGCCATCCCCCTCAACAGCACCTTGGAGGAGGCCATGATCCCCAACGCGGAGAAGGTGACCGTTGCCTTGCAGGACCTGCTGAACTACTGAGCGTGCGCGAGCATCACCTGCAGGTCGTTCGCACAGCGCGGTACCACACCCTGGGAGACCCTTCCAAGGCGACCGCCATCTGGGTGGTGGTGCACGGCTATGGCCAATTGGCGCGCTTTTTCCTCAACAAGTTCAAAGGCTTGGAGGATGGCCTGTTCATCGCTGCACCCGAAGGCCTTTCACGCTTCTACCTGGACGATGCACACCAGCGCGTAGGGGCCACCTGGATGACCCGCGAGGACCGTGAACGCGAGATCGACGACCATATCCACTACCTCGACCTGCTGGTCCAGGAACTGCTCCGTGCCACGGGGCCGAGACCAGTTCATGCCTTGGGCTTTTCGCAAGGGGTAGCCACGGTGAGCCGTTGGAGCATTGCAGGCCATACGAGCCTCACCCGTCTCGTGTTGTGGGGCGGAAGCCTTCCTCCCGATATCGACACATCTGCGATGCAACGCTGGACCCGAAGTCGAGTGGATGTGGTACATGGCATGAACGACGACATCGTTCCCGCATCCGTCGCTGAACAGACCGTACAACGCCTTTCATCGGCAGGCATCGTCCATCAGCTGCACCAGCATCGCGCCGGACATGCGTTGGACCCGCTCCTGCTCGGTCGCCTGCTGCGATCAGAATGAGGCCGGCGGCTTCTGTTCCTTCCAGGCCAGCAGTTCATCCAGCGAACGCACAGCCACCGAATGGTAGTTCGGGCGGGCCTGCTGGTAGATGGTACGCGCCAATACCTTGCCCTTCTCCGAGCGCATCAGTTCACCGTAGAGGGGCATCAGGAACTTGCGACGCCCCACGTTGGTGAGGAAGCGGTCCAGTGCCGGAAAAGCCGGATCGTGATCGTGGCGGACACATTGCTCGAGCCACGCTGCAAGCACTTCGGCATTGCCACTTTCCGAAAGCCGGTATGCCTTATCCAATTCAGCCAGTCGTTCGGTGGTGATGTCGGCGGGCAGGTGGCGAAGGAAATGCATCCACTGGAAGGTGTTCCATTCCGCCGTGTTCAAAGCTGCGGTTCCACCACCCTTCAACCAGGCGTCCATCTGCTGCTCCACCAGCGTGAAGCCTTCGTACGTGGGCACCAGCGCATCGGCGGGCAGGCCAGGTCCATCCACCCAACGCTTCAGGTCCACCTCCACCTGTGCGGGCGTCAAGAGCTGGTCCTGCAGGTAGGCCAGAAAGGCATCGGTGGTCATGCTTTGGAAGGCGTGCCGCTCGAAGTAACCGCGCAGGAACGCGTCGAACCGCTCGCGGCCTGCCTTGCTCTCCAGCATCTTCAGGAACGCGAAGCCCTTCTCATAGGCGATGTCGGTCATGCCCTCATCGGGATCGCGGCCGGCCAGGTCCAGGCGCAGGTGGGTATCGTGTGCATGTCCATCCTCATCGAGTGCGTTCAACGTATTGGTAAGCTCCTGCCGGCCGAGCACTTGCAACATGCGGGCACGCTCTTCGCCGTAGATCGCCTCCACGATGCGGTTCTCGAAATAGACCGTGAAGCCCTCGTTCAACCAGAAGTCGTTCCAGGTCGCGTTGGTCACGAGGTTCCCGCTCCAGCTGTGCGCGAGCTCGTGGGCGATGAGCGCCGTAAGGCTGCGGTCTCCAGCAATGATGGTCGGTGTGGCGAAGGTGAGCCGTGGATTCTCCATGCCACCAAAGGGGAAGCTGGGTGGCAGCACGATGACATCGTAGCGTCCCCATCGATAGGGACCGTACAGCGCTTCGGCCGCCTCCAGCATGCGCTCCATCTCCGCAAATTCCCATGCGGCCTTCTCCACCACGCTCCGCTCTGCATAGACACCGGTGCGCTCACCGATCGCAGCGAAGCTGATATCACCGACCGCCAGGGCCATCAGGTACGCCGGGATCGGCTGCTCCATGGCGAAGGAGTACACACCGTCAGCAGTGCGCGCCTGTGGGTTGGAGGCGCTCATCACGGCCATCAGCTCGCTCGGGACCTTCACCGTGGCATTGTAGGTCATGCGGATGCCTGGCGAATCCTGGATGGGGATCCACGTGCGGGTAAGGATGGCCTGGCCTTGGGTGAACAGGAAGGGGTGCGCCTTGTCGGCTGTCTGCTTCGGCGAGAGCCATTGCAGTGCCTTGGCTTCAGCCCCGGTGCGGTAGTGCACGGTCAGCTCCTTGGTAACGGCATCGATCGGAACGGTGAGCGCCTTGCCGATCAGGGTGCTATCGCCCAAGGTGTGTGCCACCGGCCTTCCGTCCACCTGCACCGAATCCACCTGAAGACCGTCCGTATCGAGCACGATGTTCGCAGCACCATTGGGCTGTACTGCATAGGTGGCGGAACCGTAAAGCGTACGTGCATCCATGTCCACCGTGATGGCGAGATCAAGGTGGGTGGTGCGTGCTGCGCTTGCACTGGCATGGCTATGTGGGTCCATGATCGCGGGTTCTTGGATCGTACCTGAGGCTGCCTTGTTCTGCCGGGACTCTCCGCAGGAGGTGACCAGTACTGAAAGACCCAGTAACAAGGTGGAAAGCGAACGGTGCATGTGGTTCGTGGCGGTGGAAAATGCGCAATTGGAACGCTGCCGGTCGACCGCTACGATCGGCAAGTTCCGAAAAAAGAGGAGGCCGCCTTCACGGCAGCCTCCTTCAACCTGTACCAGTCGGGGTGACTGGATTCGAACCAGCGACCACTTGCACCCCATGCAAGTGCGCTACCGGGCTGCGCTACACCCCGAGGAACCTTGTCCCGCATTTCGCAGCGACCATCCCGTCCGCCGTACGGCGGAGATGCGCTAC
>JALOLX010000276.1 GCA_025455765.1 Flavobacteriales bacterium
TCGGCCCCCTCGCGGGCGTAGGCTTCCTCCAGCGCATCCTGCAGGTCGTACCCGTCCACCCGGCGCACATCGGCGAAGGGCTCGAAGCGCGGCAGGTAGATGGCATCACCGGCGGGCTGCGGTGCTTCATCGGGGGTGGCCGGGGTGCTGTCCGCGATGCGCTGCCGCAGGGCCGTGGCGTTGCGCAGGATGCCCGAGGCCCCGGTCTGGCGCACCACCTCGGTCATCTCCACCTGTCCGGCATTGAGGCCGCGCCGCCGCAGCTCGGCCACATCCAGCGCGGGGCTGTGCGGACTGCCCACGGGGGGCAACTGTGCCGGGTCGCCGATGAGCAGCAGCTTGGTGCCGGGGGCACTGAACACATGCTCGAAGAGGTCGCTGAGCAGGTCGCGGCGGAAGAGCGCCCCATCGGCCCCGCCATCCTCGCCGATCATGGAGGCCTCGTCCACCACGAAGAGGGCGTTGTGGTCCTTGTGGCCGGCCAGACCGAAGCGCGCGTAGCCATCGTCATCGGCGGAAGCACGGTAGATGCGGCGGTGGATGGTGCTGGCGGTGGCCTGGGCATAGCTGCCGAGCACCTTGGCCGCCCTTCCGGTGGGGGCGAGCAGCACCACGGGCCGGCGTTCGGCGGAGAGCACACGCACCAGGGCGCCCACCAGGGTGGTCTTGCCGGTACCGGCATAGCCCTTGAGCACGAGGGTGGCCTGTGGCCGTTCGCTGTGCAGCAGACGGTCCAGGGCCTGTGCGGCGCGGCGCTGTCCGTCGGTGGGCGGGTGGCCCAAGGCGTCGAGGAGGCGGTCGGTGAGGGCCGGGGTTGGCATGGGGCCGGGAAGGTAAGGGCCCTTCGAGCGCCTCAGGGCCCTTACCACAGCCTCAGGGCCCTTCGAGAACCTCAGGGCCCTGAGGCTTGCCGCCGTTGGCGGGGCGGGATGGGCCGGAGGTGGGGCCGGCGGCACCGTGTCCTGAAGGATGGGATCCGGTGAAGCGCCCTTTCTGTTACTTTTGGCCGCCGCACAAGGAACACCCCGATGAAGCAGCTCGCGTCCTACATCTTCCCCCTTATCCTGACATTGCTCGGTGCCACCCTCCTGGTCGTGGGTGGTATGCAAGGCCAGAACAGCTGGGTGCTGCTCGGCTCGGGCATCGTGCTGATCATCGGCGTACTGTCGCTGCTGTTGCAGGCGGGCATCGTCACCCGCAAGGTGGGCACCATCCTGGGCATCCTCTTCGCCCTCGGCGCCGTGGTGCTGGCCTACCGCAACTACCGCTCCGTGAAGGAGGTGCTGGAGTTCACCGAACGCAAGAAGGCCAACGACACCCTCATCATCCAAGGGTTGAAGGACATCCGCACCGCGCAGATCGGTTACCGCCAGGCCAATGGCGTGTACACCGGCAACATGGAGGTGCTGCGCGGCTTCGTGAAGAGCGGCACCATCCCCATGATCCGCTCGGTGGGCCAGGTGCCCGACACCCTCACGGAGATCGATGCATTGAAGCTGGGCATCATCGTGCGCGATACCCTGCAGGCCCCCGCATTGGACAGCCTGTTCATGAGCGCCCGCGCACAGGAAGGCCGCGCCTATCCGTTCGATGCCAACACCTTCGGTCTATCACCGGTGAGCAAGCAGCCCTACAAGCTGCAGGCCGGCAGCATCTCCAGCAGCAACCGCAACGTGCCGGTGTTCATCGCCAAGGACCCCACCCCGATGGTGGCTGGGGATACGTTGATGGTCGGCAACATGGAGAAGCAGAGCACTGCCGGCAACTGGTCGGGCGAGTAAGGCCATGGACCGCGGGAGTTCCACGACCTCCCGGTACGCACCGGACCAGGAACGCAGCCACCATCTGAGCCTGCTCATCGGGCAGGAATGGAGCGCGTGGGCCGCCCACCATGTGGAGCACGGCACGGTGGAAGCACTGTGCTGGGGCAAGAACGACCAGGCCCTGCGCGACGACCTCTTGCCCCATGCGCCGCTCTCGGTCTCCTTCGTATCGCTGCCGGAATGGAGCACGCTGGTACCTGACGCCGCCTTGCTGCCCGGCTCCGAAGCCCAGCACCTGAAGCTCGTACACGGCGGCATCCCCACAGGGGCCATGCGCGACGAGCCCATCGCCTCCCTGGCGGCCACCTGCATCTACGTCCACGACGACCTCACCGAGCGGGCCGTGCTGCAACGCTTCCCACATGCCCGCGCGCTGCCCCTGCATGGTGTGTTGCTGCGGGCCGCTGAAGCCCGCCACGGCACAACCCCGCTGGTATTGGCGCACCGCAGTGCCGACCGGCTGGATGTGCATGTGATGCGCGAAGGGCGGCTGGTGCTGAGCAACTCCTACCCCGCACGTTCGGTACATGATGTGTTGTACTTCACCCTGCTGGCGGCCGATGTTACCGCGCTGGACCCACAGACCGCTGAAGTGCAGCTCTGTGGCACCCACATCGGCAAGGCCGACCTGGACCTGGTGCGGCGCTACTTCCCCTTCTGCATCCCCGCCTCGGGCCCCGGCTGGAGCGAGCTGAAGCCTGCGGTGGGCACCGCTCCCGAACGGTGGCTCGCCGCACTCGAGCAATTCGCATGCGTATCGTAGGAGGACGCTTCCGCAACCGCCGCCTCGATCCGCCCAAGCAGATGGAGGCCCGGCCCACCACCGACTTCGCGAAGGAGGGGCTCTTCAATGTGCTGCAACATGGTTACGCGCTGGAGGACATCCGCGTGCTCGACCTCTTCGCAGGAACGGGCAACATCTCGCTCGAATTCCTGTCGCGCGGCGCGGTGGAAGTGACCAGCGTGGAGCAGGACCGCACGCTGCTGGCCTTCATGCAACGCACGGCCAAGGCGCTGGAACTGGAGAAGCAGTGGCGCATCGTGAAGGGCGATGTGTTCGCCTTCCTGGACAAGCATCGCGGCCGCTACGACATCGTCTTCGCCGATCCGCCGTTCTTCCTTGATGGCGTGGAGCGCATCCCCGACCTGGTGCGATCGGCAGGGTTGTTGGAGGATGGCGGCGTGTTGATCCTGGAGCACTACGAACGCATCGACCTCAGCGGACTGCCCGGCTACCAGCGCACGCGGACCTACGGCACCGTCCACTTCAGCTTCTTCGGGCCTTCGCCATCACCATCGCCATGGAACGACCGATCGCCGTATTCCCGGGCACCTTTGATCCCATCACCGTGGGTCATGTGTCCATCGTGGAACGCGCCCTGCCGCTGTTCGCGCGCATCATTGTGGGCATGGGCGTGAACACCAGCAAGCAGACCCTCTTCCCCGTGGAGCAGCGCGCCGCGTGGATCCGCGAGGCCTTCGCAGCGCATCCCCAGGTGGAGGTGATCACCTTCGAGGGCCTCACGGTGGACCTGTGCAAGCGGGTGGGTGCGCGCTTCATCCTGCGCGGGTTGCGCAACAGCACCGACCATGGCTACGAGCGCAGCATTGCGTTGATGAACCGTCAGCTCTCCGGTGTGGAGACGCTCTTCCTGCCCAGCGCCCCGGAGCATGCGCACATCAGCAGCACCATCGTCCGCGAGCTCTACACCAATAAGGCCGACGTATCCGCGTTGGTACCGATGCGCCTTCTTCCGCGCTGAGATGTCCGTGCGCTCGCTGCTCACCACCCTGCTCCTCCTCTTCACCCTCAGCGGTGTGGCAGGCCCCTTCACCGTGGTGGTGGAGGCGGGTGGCTTGGGTGCCGATGTGGTGAGCCTTTACCGGGTGACCGACCTGTGGACCCTGCGCAGCACGCCCATCACCCGGGCCCTGCTGGACGCGAACGGCCGTGCCACGCTCACCGGTGAACTGTCCGAAGGGACCACCCATCGCGTGCAGCTGCGCGTGGGCGATGCCGCTGGCGAACTGTACCTGCGCGCGGGCAGCAACGTGCATGTGCGGGTGCTTCCGCCTACGGGTGCGCGCAGCCTCAGCGGCACCACCAAGCTGGGCCTTGAGTTCATCGACCTGTCGCCGCTGGATGTGAACGCCCTGGTGGCCGACCTCAACGAGCGCGTGGACGCCTTCATCGCGGAAGACCTGGCCACCGACCGTGTGGCGGGCATGCAGGCGGCGGATGTGACGCGGCGCAATGGTGGCATGCGTGACAGCACACAACGCCCGCCCACGCTCTTCGTCATTCCTGAACTGAGCGAACAACGGCTGGACACCTTCGAGCTGAAGTTGCGGCGCTTCTATGGCGAAGTGAAAGACCCGTGGTTCGAGGACTATCTGCACTTCAGCATGGCCGGTCTGCGCCAGGGCCCACGCGCCAACGACAAGGCCATCCACGAGCGCTACCTGAAGAATGCTGCGGTGCGCTACGACAACCCGGAGCAGGTCCGCTTCCTCCGCAGCTTCTTCGCGGATCTGCTGCAAGGCCAGGTGCTGCGCGACCAGGGCGACACCGTGCGCCAGGCGCTGCAACGCGCTGATCTGGCCGAACTGCGCCGCATGGTGCAACGCAACGACTTCCTGCGCGGCAACGTTCAGCTCAGCGAACTGGTGCTGCTGGACCAGCTCTACCTGCTACATCCGGGCAAGCTGCTGGACCGTGCAGCCATCCTGCGCACGCTGGACAGCGCCGCGCACGCTTCACCCTACAGCGAGCACCGCACGCTGGCGGCAAACATGCGCTGGGACCTGAGCGCCATGCGGGCCGGTGAAGCGCTGCCGCCGTTGCGGGTGGTCGATGAGCGTGATCGGCCGGTGGCGTTGGACAGTCTGTTGCAGGGGCCGGTGTGCCTGGCCGTCACTGCCACGTGGTGTACGTACTGCAGCGTGGAGATGGCAGGGCTGGAGCAGCTGAAGAAGGACAACGGCGATGCGGTGCGTGTCATCGTGATCGCCCTGGACAGCTCGGCCACGGCGCTGCGCAACTACCGCAAGGCACACCCCGGGCAGGACTTCATCTGGCTGCGTGCGCTTGCGGATCAGGAGCTGCGCGAACAACTGCGGCTGCGGAGCATCCCCACGTTCTATGTGCTGAACGATGCGGTGCTGGCGCGCTCCCCTGCGCCCTTGCCGAGCCAGGGCTTGGGCGCGCTCTTCCACCGTGCTGGCGTGGAGCGCGAGCGCGATGGTACCATCAAGGTGTGGGAGGAGCCGGAGGGCGTGAAGCAGCGGAATACCACCGCTCCCACGCCGCGATGACGGGCAACAGCGACGGGTAGGTCTCCGCCTTCATCGCCGTCACCTCGGCGGCGGTCATCCAACGCACGTCGGTGATGTCCTCTTCAAGCTGTGGAGCGAGCGCTTCGGTGGCCGTGCCCTGCATCAGGTACCAGTCAGTGCGCTTGAGGTGCTGGCGGCCTTTGCGCTCGTAGGTATGCCAGGTGACCGGCAGGGCCTCGATGATGCGCAGCTCGTACAGCCCGCATTCCTCGCGCACTTCACGCAGGGCGGCCGCTTCGATGCCCTCGCCCTTGTCCACCTTGCCTTTGGGAAGGTCCCACTTGCCGAGGCGACGGATGGCGAGCAGGCGCCCGTGCGGCGCGCACCGGTGCATGGGCCGCCTGCAGCCAGTCCCACAGCTGTTCCGCTCCCGGCCCGAAGGCACGCACACCGCCGCGCCGCATCCCGCTGCGGAGCTCGGCAAGCACTTCCGCAAGGTCTTGTGCGTTATGGATGTGGACAGGCTCCAACGCACGATCCGACGTGGTCGCGGTGTCGCTGTCCATCAGGACCAAGGGAAGCCCCTCGATGAAAACCTCGTACCTTCGTGGCATGCCTTCGCAGCTCGATCCGGCGCTGAAAGTCGCTGAA
>JALOLX010000277.1 GCA_025455765.1 Flavobacteriales bacterium
GACCACCACACCGGATAGCGGATAGGCGTAGCCGAGCAGATCGGCGGCCTGGGCCACGTCACCGGCCAGCAGTGCCTGCCGGATCTTGGTGCTGCTCACCTTCATGTGGTCCACTTCGTGTGCGGGGATCTCCTCCACGCGGATGTCGTGTACTTCGCCCAATTGCTTCAGCAGGCCCAGATCGCCTTCGCGGTTGCGGCCAAAACGATGGTCATACCCGATGACGATGGCATGGACCCCGATGGCGCCCAGCAGCACGTCGCGCACATAATCGACGGCATGCATGCGGGAGAACGTACGCGAGAACGGCACCACCAGTACGTGGTCGAGCCCGGCTGCAGCAAGTCGTTCGAACTTCTCCTCCTGGGTATTGAGCAGCTTCAGGCCGTCGTCGCCGGGAAAGAGCACCATGCGCGGGTGCGGATGGAAGGTGAACAGTACGCTCTCGCCCCCCTCCTTGCGGGCCAGTTCGGTGAGGCGGGTGAGGATGGTACGGTGGCCGCGGTGCACGCCATCGAAGGTGCCCGTGGTGAGCACGGGGCGCTTCACGCCGGTGAAGGCTGCCAGATCGGTATGGATCCGCATGGGGGCGCAAAGGTCGGTCGTGCGAGGCAACTTCACGGTGCCGGTTGACAGCGGTGGCTGGAAGGGCGCTGCACATCAACAACATATCCACAGGGCTTGCCCTTCCCGGAGGAACCCTTACCTTCGCGGCCGCGTTCAGGGCATGCCGCCCCACGCACACCACAAAACGCTCATGTCCAAGCACATCGGTAAGGTCGTCCAGGTCATCGGACCTGTGGTCGACGTCCGCTTCGAGGCCGGTAAGGACCTGCCCAACATCTATGACGCCTTGCACATCAACCGCCCCGACGGGACGGTGCTGGTGTTGGAGGTGCAACAGCTCACCGGTGAGGACACGGTCCGCGCCATCTCCATGGACAGCACCGACGGCCTCCAGCGTGGTGCCGAGGTACACGGCATGGGCCAGCCCATCAGCATGCCCGTGGGCGATGCGGTGAAAGGCCGCCTGTTCAACGTGACCGGCAACCCGATCGACGGGATGCGCGCGGTGAACACAGGCCGCAGCTACCCCATCCACCGCGAGGCCCCGAAGTTCGAGGACCTCACCACCAGCACCGAAGTGCTCTTCACGGGCATCAAGGTGATCGACCTGATCGAGCCCTATGCCAAAGGGGGTAAGATCGGTCTGTTCGGTGGCGCCGGTGTGGGCAAGACCGTGTTGATCCAGGAGCTGATCAACAACATCGCCAAGGGCTACAGCGGCTACAGCGTGTTCGCCGGTGTGGGTGAGCGTACCCGCGAAGGCAATGACCTGCTGCGTGAAATGATCGAGGCCGGCATCATTAAGTACGGTGAAGGCTTCAAGCACAGCATGGAGGAAGGTGGCTGGGACCTGAGCAAGGTGAACTACGATGATCTGGCCAGCAGCCAGGCCACGTTCATCTTCGGTCAGATGAACGAGCCTCCCGGAGCCCGCGCCCGTGTAGCCCTCAGCGGTCTTACGCTGGCTGAGTACTTCCGCGATGGCGATGAGCAGAGCGGTGGTCGCGACATCCTCTTCTTCGTGGACAACATCTTCCGCTTCACCCAGGCAGGTTCAGAGGTGTCTGCACTGCTGGGCCGTATGCCGAGCGCCGTGGGTTACCAGCCCACCCTGGCCACCGAAATGGGTGCCATGCAGGAGCGCATCACCTCCACCAAGCGCGGTTCCATCACCTCGGTACAGGCCGTATACGTGCCTGCGGATGACTTGACCGACCCGGCGCCGGCGACCACCTTCGCGCACTTGGACGCCACCACCGTATTGAGCCGGAAGATCGCCGAGCTGGGCATCTACCCCTCGGTGGACCCTCTGGACAGCACCAGCCGTATCCTCACCCCCACCATCGTGGGCGAAGAGCACTACCGCTGCGCCCAGCGTGTGAAGGCCATCCTTCAGCGCTACAAGGAACTGCAGGACATCATCGCCATCCTGGGTATGGACGAACTCAGCGAAGAGGACAAGCAGGCCGTGTTCCGCGCCCGCAAGGTGCAGCGCTTCCTCAGCCAGCCCTTCTTCGTGGCCGAGCAGTTCACCGGTCTGAAGGGTGTGATGGTGCCGATCGAAGAGACGATCAAGGGCTTCAACATGATCCTCGATGGTCAGATGGACGAATACCCCGAGACCGCCTTCAACCTGAAGGGGAACATCGAGGAGGTGATCGCCGCTGGCAAAAAGATGCTTGCTGAAGCCGCCAAAGCCTAAGCCATGCGCGTGGAGATCATCACCCCGGACAAAGAGCTCTTCAAGGGCGAGGCCACCAGCGTAACTGTGCCAGGCGTGGACGGCAGCATGGGCTTTCTGGAGAACCACGCCCCGTTGATCACCGTGCTGAAGGCCGGTGATGTGAAGGTGAAGACCAACGCCGGGCAGGAGTCGTTCCCGGTGAAGGGCGGCGTGGTGGAAGTGATGAACAACACCGTGCTGGTGCTGGCGGAGTAGACCGGCACCACGTACGCTGAGCAATGCGAACGGCGCTCATCCCGAAGGTTCGGGAGGGGCGCCGTTCCTGTGTTGACGGGCCGTTCACCGGATCATCGGTCTGGCACTTGACCGTAAGGCATCCTGTTGGATCGCTTCAACGGTATCGTGACGGGTCGGTCGAGGTCCTGGTACTCCATGCCATCAAGCTGTTGCTGGGGTCCGAGCTTGGGTTCGTTGTACACAGGTTGTCAAGGAAGATCGTTGATAGCCTGTTCACATCGGGCTGAGTGAGAGCCTTCTCTCCTGTCCCTGTCCATCTTATCCCCTACATTTCCAAGGCACTACGATAAGTAGCGCACCACACAAGGGAACACAGTACGGATCAACACCACCTTGGTTGCCTCTCGTTGAAAAAATTATTCCTCTTGCGCTGGGACACTCTCCCTGCTTATTGTTGCGGGTTACCTTACATGTACACCGTCCGTTCGCTTCAGTTGGATAAAGCCCTGCACAGGCTGCAGGACCTATCCGTGCATGGCGTGACGACCGGTTGCCACCTTCAGCCTCTGCGACGCTCTTGGCAAGGTGCGTCAATGGCTGATCTGCGACGCTCTTGGCAAGGTGCGTCAATGGCTGATCTTGGCCGCCCGATCAGTGTCCCGGCAGCGCTTATGCAAAACCCAAGAACCGTACCAGACCGTGGTCCGGACGAAAGCACTATTGAACTTCAACCCACATTCACAAGTCTGTCAGTTCGCTGCTCCACTGCCCCGCTCCTGCCCAGTTCTAAGCTTAGAACGTGTGTTGACCGCCCGCAGTATGCGGTGCTGACCTGCTCCAGAACTTACCGCCGCTCGAACGGTGGAAGGTGACCGCTGAAGTACCCTGCACGACCAAAACCAAAACCTGTCCCTATGTACTCAACTCACGAGCCAAGTAAGTCGCAGCGAACGTCGCTGTGGTGGACCTTGTCGTTGATCGGCCTGCTGGCCTTGCTGGCACGACCCGTCTCGGCACAGACCACGTTGATCTCTCCCACCGGAGATGGAGGATTCGAGAACGGAGCCACGTTCGCTGCGAACGGTTGGACCGTGG
>JALOLX010000278.1 GCA_025455765.1 Flavobacteriales bacterium
GCACCCGGCGCACTGCGGTCGCGCCACAGCACCGAGGCTTGCAGCATGGTACCGGTGTGGGGGTCCACCAACCAACCGGCGCGCAGCTCTCCATGGAACAGGGTGTACGGACCGTTCATGCCGATGCGGTACCCGAAGTTGACCGGTTCGCCTTCGGAACGTGGCCGGTCGGATTCGGGGCGGAAGATGTTGTTGCCAAAGCTGGCCTCTGCATCGGCCCCCAACCAGGCCATGCTGGCGTGGGCGCTGTAGTTCCACCGGCCCCGCAGCCATTCTGCCCTCAGCAGGGCCTCCTGGAAGTTGGAACCGTACGGATGGGCGAGCGGCTGACCGAAATGCGCATAGTTCTGGCGCGTGTCCGAATGGGTATACATGAAGGGCCGCACCACGTTCCATTCGCCCCGCAGGCTCAGGCCCTGTTGTTGAAAGACATCGCGCAGCATCACGCCTAATTGAAAGGCCTGCTTGTTGGCATACCAGCCGTTGCCGCTGCGCACCTGATCGAGCAGGAATTCATCCAACATCACCTGCAGGTAGATGGTATGCGCCTTGCCTACGGTGACGTTGAGCGCACCGCCTAGCAGCGCGTTGTCCGGCGAACCGATGCTGAACTCCACCGGCCGGTAGAAGATGATGGGGTTGAGGTAGTTGACATCGAAGCCGCGGGGATAGAGGCTGTCGCCCGCGCTCCAGACGATGGCCTCGAAGATGCCCAGGTTCACCCGTGGGGAGATGTTCCAGGACAGGTAATGCATGCTGGCGAACTTGCCTTGGAAGCGGGACGGATCGCCGCCTGCGCCGCGCAGGTCGCTCATGCGGGTGAAGAGGTTCATGTACTTCACCTTCCATACCGTGGTGGTGATGCGCAGGTAGGGATAACTGTAGCTCTCGTCGGAAAGCAGCAGCGAACGGAAGCCCTCGCCGATGAAGTGACGGCCGCGGCCCAAGGTGAGGTTGAAGTACTTGCCGGGATCCCAGCTCAGGTGGCCCTGCACATCGTAATGACCGCGTGCTTCGGCCGGGCCCCACGCATAGCCTTCGCCAGGCGCCACCTGTGTGGCCACCACGAGGGAATCGAGGTAGCGTGGCAGTCGTTCCTTCCAGGCCATGCCGTTCAGGTGGAGGTTGAGGCGACGGCCCAGATCGGCGTCGAGCCAGGCGCCACCGCCCAGGCGCTGGATGAAGGTGTTGGCGGCCTGTGCATCGAGCCCGGCCGTGGCCTCCACCAATGGGCCAACGCGCAGCGCCCTTGTAGAGGTGGCACCGGCCCAGCGGTCCAGCAGGGGAAGCGCAGCGGCCGGACGCAGGCTGTCGGCTGGCAGTTCGCTGCGGCGGTAGGGACGCAGGGACGTGTGGGCCGTACGCTTGTAGTGGTGCAGCGCGGTGGTGTATGGCTGCTCCACGGTGCGGCTGAGCGGCAACCAAGCGGGCTGGGCCTGTACGCGGAGGGCCGCCGCAACGAACAGTGTGAGCAGCGCAAGCCTCATGCGGAGCGGCGTGGCCAAACGAATGGCAGCATGGCCAGCGCGAAGGCCGAAGTGCCCAGGACCATGAGGCCCAGATTGGGGTGCCACTTGCGGGTGACCAGGCTGAGGGCGATGACCAGAATGGCGTAGGTGTACAGGGCCAGGGTGGTGCCCTTGTGGCCCAGGCCGAGCGCCAGCAGCCTATGGTGGATGTGGTTCTTATCCGCCGCGAAGGGCGAGATGCCCTTCACCGAACGCACCACGAAGACGCGCAAGGTGTCCACCAACGGGTAGGCCACCACGGCCATGACGAAGATGGGCGTGGGTATCTGGCGCAGGTACTCGGGCAGGCGGGTGGTGTCGTGCTCCACCACCTTCATGGCCAACACCGAAAGGATGGCGCCGATGATCAACGAGCCACTATCGCCCATGAAGATGCGGGCCGGATTGAAGTTGAACACCAGGAAGCCGAGCAGGGCACCGGCCAGCACAAAGGCCAGCAGGGACAAGGCCACGTCGCCGGCGAGGTAGAGCCAGAAGCCATAGGCCGTGGCCGCGATCAAGCCGATCCCGCCAGCGAGCCCATCCACCCCATCGATGAGGTTGAAGGCATTGACCAGCACCACATAGACGAAGAACGAGAAGGCGATGCTGATGCTGGCGGGTAGTTCGTACACGCCGAAGATGCCATGCAGGCCGGCAATGCGGATATCGGCCATCACCACGAGGATGTACGCGACGATCATGTGGCCTACGAGCTTCTTCACCGGACTGAAGCCGATGATGTCGTCCTTCACCCCGATGAAGAACAGCAGCACCATGGAAGCGAGCATGTACTTGAAATCGGAGTAGGCCGCGCCCATGGCCTTGTAGAGCATGCGGTAGTCGTAGCCGTGGTCCTCGATGCCGATGAAGGTGGCCTTGGGGAACCAGAGGGCGTAGCTGAAGAGCACGGCGGCGAAGATGATGATGCCGCCGATGGTGGGCACACTGCGCTGGTGGAGCTTGCGCGCTTCGCTGGGCTCGTCCACCAGGTGCTTCATGCGCGCCACCTTGATGAGGCTGGGCATGGTGAACAGCACCACGATGAAGGCGGTCAACGCGCCCAACAGGAGGATGTAGCCGTGCTCCTTCATGTGCCGGTCAAAGATCGTAATACCGGTTGAAGAGGCCGGTGCGCAGGGCCAGGTAGATGTAGCTGCTCTGGAAGTTGTCCGCTGTGCCGGGCAGGTCGCGGCGCATAACCCCGATCACGGCGCGCAGGTTGGTCTTGGGGTTGAATAGGTAGGACACGTTGGCGTCCATGGTGAAGAGGTCGAGCGCCGTGGCCGTGAGGGTGTCCCTGAAGCTGGGTAGGGGCGCACCGATATCCGCCCCGGCGCTGGCCCCTGCAGGATCGCGGTGCACGATGGCCTTGGTGGAGCGCACTTGCAAGGTGGCACGGCCCACGGTCTGTTCGGCAATGAGCACCGCCTCCTGGAAATGGGTACCCAATGGGTGGGCCAATGGCAGTGCGCCGTGCTGGTAGGCCAGTTCCGCGGGGTCGTTCATGTAAGCGTAGGGATCGGCACTGTTGTATTCAAGTTGCAGGTCGAAGCCTTTGATGCCGAGGTCGAAGGC
>JALOLX010000279.1 GCA_025455765.1 Flavobacteriales bacterium
GCCAGGCGCATGGCCGAGCGGCGCCCCACACCGGGCAGGGTGGCGAGCTGGTCCACGGCGGCTTCGAGCAGGGTGGAGGAGAGGGACATGGGCCGCGAAGGTAGGGGCGGGCGGGTGTGGCTCAGGCGGCTCGGTCATCCGTTTCCCGTACGCTCAAGATCCTGGCAAGCATACGATGATGGCTTGCGAGCTATGGTGGCAAGCATTCCAAAGAGGATCGGTCACCTAGTCACCACGAAACGGCCTGTTTTCGCTGATCCGTCGGGTGCCACGGTGCGGTAGCTGTAGGTGCCCGGTCGTAAGGCGCGGATATCGACGCTTGAGTTCTGGTCGCGCAGGTCGTGCTCCAAGACCAAGCGACCAAACTGGTCGTAGATGAATACCTGTGCCGGTCCGTTGCTGATCGTGGGGAGCCTGATCTGATCCGAAGCGGGGTTGGGGTTGGGGTTGGGGGCAGGAGCCGTCCCATAGCTTTGGTCGTCAGTGGATAAGGGCCCACTACACCATCCTTGGAGAACAAGGCCATCGTGTTCAATGCAGTATAGCTGGTCGCAATGGGGGATGTCTGTGGAAGGAGGGAAAAAGGGGCCGCCATTATTGAGGCATTCCACGGTGCCTATTCCTTCGATGAATTTCGCCTGATCGAAGTGGTAGACACGTCGAACTACACCATCGCTGAACGTGGTCGTGGTGATGCTGTCCAACACGATCTCTCCGAAACCTTCGCTGAACAGGGTATCTCCGGTCTCCATGGTCAGATCGAAGACCAAGGTCTCCGGTGCATCCCATGGCCCGTAACGGTAGATCCGTTGTGCCACTGTATCCTCGCGTAAGAAGATATCCGACAGAAAAATGTTCGGTGATACACCGAATGGTGGGCAATAGGGGGTGGTCCCCCACGGACTGATCAACGCTTGACCGTACATCTTCGCATAGGTCTGGCCATTGATCACCGTGTCACCGTCAAAATGGTACCGAGCTCCACCCGTGTAGTTGCAGATCAAGGTCCTATCGCACTCCATGATCTCCCAATACTTGTCCGGCTGGATGAGGTGCTGGTAGGTTTGGGCCACTGCGAATTGGCCTAAGCCAAGGCCCACGATCAGGAGAAGAAGAAGTCGACTCATGGTGATGGGGTGAATGAACGTGCCGAACAGTGGCCTATCTCAGTGCACCGTCGAAGGTAGCTTTTCCGCCCAGTAGCGCGAACGCCGGGTCGTTCGGCCACCAACATCCGCACCCGCACAACTTCCACCGACCCACCCCAGCATGCATGGCCTCCGCTCATTCCTTCGTACTCCATGTCGCCCCTGCTCGTCCTCTCGGTCATCGTGGCCTACTTCGCGCTGCTTTATGGTATTTCCGTGGTCACCTCGCGCGGCGCGGGCAATAGCGCCTTCTTCCTCGGCGAGCGGAAGTCCCCGTGGTACGTGATCGCCTTCGGCATGATCGGCGCCTCGCTCAGCGGGGTCACCTTCATCAGTGTGCCGGGCATGGTCGGCACTGACAAGTTCAGCTACCTGCAGATGGTGCTGGGCTATCTGCCCGGGTACGCGGTGATCGCCTTTGTGCTGATGCCACTCTATTACCGGTTGCAGCTCACTTCCATCTACGGCTACCTGGGCCAGCGCTTCGGACGCAGCAGCTACCTCACAGGGGCGTGGTTCTTCCTGCTCAGCCGCAGCTTGGGGTCCGCCGCGCGCCTGTACCTCATGGCCGTAGTACTGCAATTCCTGTTGTTCGATGCGTGGGGCGTGCCTTTTTGGCTTACTGCAGTGCTCACCATCGCGCTGATCTGGCTCTACACGCACCGGGGGGGCATGCGCACCATCATCTGGACCGATACCCTGCAGACCCTCTTCATGCTGCTGGCCGTGGTGCTGACGCTGGTGCTGGTGGGGCAGAAGATGGGATGGGGCCTTGGTGAACTGGTGGCGCAGGTGCAGCACAGCCCGCTCAGCCAGGTCTTCTTCCTCGACGACCCCAAGCCGGGTACCTACTTCTGGAAACAGTTCCTCGGGGGGATGTTCATTGCCATCGCCATGACAGGCCTCGATCAGGACATGATGCAGAAGAACCTGAGCTGCCGCAACATCCGCGAAGCACAGAAGAACATGGTGTCCTTCAGCCTTGTGCTGGTGTTCGTGAACCTCGTGTTCCTGGCGTTGGGCGCCGTGCTGGTGATGTACGCAGAACGTTTCGGGATCACCTTTCCCGCAAAGGCCGATCAGATCTATCCCTTCCTGGCCACAAGTGGCTCGCTCCCTGTTGTAGTAGGCCTGCTCTTCATCCTTGGCCTTATCGCCGCCGCCTATTCCAGTGCTGATAGTGCGCTTACTGCCCTCACCACCAGTGTTTGCGTGGATGTGCTGGAGCCACCTGATCATGAGCGTGGTGATGGTGGTACTGATCCTCTTGTTCAAGCTGCTGAACGATGACAGTGTGATCAAGACGGTGTTCAAGGTGGCGGGCTATACATACGGGCCGCTGCTGGGGCTGTTCGCGTTCGGCATGCTTACCCGCTGGGGGGTGAAGGACCGCTGGGTGCCGATCGTGGCGGTGCTTTCGCCGGTGCTCACCTTCGCGCTCGACCGCAATTCTGCCGAGCTGTTCGGTGGTTATACGTTCGGGTTCGAGCTGCTGTTGGTGAACGCTGGTATCACGTTCGCAGGCTTGTTGCTGTTGCGGAAGAACAGCGCTTAACGGCGCTTCAATCCTGCCGCTGCCAATTGCTCGGCAGGAAGCCACTGACCTTGCCGCCGGCCTCGCGCACCAGCAGCACACCTGCCGCTACATCCCAGCTGTTGAGGCCGTACTCGTAGAAGGCCTCGAAGCGCCCACAGGCCACATACGCCAGATCGGCTGCAGCGCTGCCCAAGCGACGGATGCCGCGCGTGCGGTGCATAAGTTCGCGCAGCAGGTCCATGTACTCGCTCTCGTAGCCGAAGTCATCGTAGGGGAAGCCCGTGGCCAGCAGGCTTTCCTGCAGTTCCTTGCGGGCTGAGACGCGGATGGGCTTGCCGTTGAGGTAGGCGCCGCCGCCCTTCCATGCCGTGAACCGTTCGTCGCGCGTCACCTCGTGTACCACGCCCAGCAAGGGTTCCGTGCCGTCGAGTAAAGCGATGCTGATGCAGTAGCAGGGTACGCCGTGTACGAAGTTGGTGGTGCCGTCCAGCGGGTCGATCACCCAGTTGAGGCCGGTGCCCTGCTCGCCGCTACCTTCCTCGGCGATGAACCCGGCGCCGGGCAGCAACTTCTCCAACGCCTCCACGATGCGGTCCTCCGCCGTATGGTCCACGTGGGTCACCAGGTTGTTGGCGCTCTTGCTGGAGACGCCCGCATCGGTGAGCTTCGGTGCTTCGGTGCGGATGAAGGCGGCGATGTCGACGCACAGGTCTGCGACTTGTTCAGTGAGGTGCTTCAGGTCCATGGGGATGGGCGCTTGGAAGTTCGTTGGTGAGGGGATCAGGCTGAAGCCGCGGTGTTCCGCTTGCGCAGCCACAGCATGCCGCCGATGCCCACCAGCATCAGCAGGGTGGCGATGATCTCGGCCTGGGTGATGGTGCCCAGGACATGGACATTGACGCGGATCTTCTCGATGAAGAAGCGCTCCAGCCCATTGAGGAAGAGATAGAGGAAGAAGATCATGCCGGGGGGCGAAAGGCGCTTCCGCAGGCTCCACAGCACGAAGAAGAAGCCCACGCACACCAACGTCTCGTAGAGGGGGGTGGGGAAGACGGTCTCCGGCAACACCGTGCAATAGCCATCGAAGCACGGGCGGCCATCGATCAGCGGAACGCCCACGCTGTTCACGTTATTGGGGTAGTCATACTGCCAGAACCACTTTGGACCTGGCCCGAGGAACGTGGTGTTCACGATGCCCCAGTCGCCATCACCGCTCACCTGACAGCCGATGCGGCCGATCCCGTAGGCGAGCATCACGCCGGGGGCTGCACTGTCCGCTCCCTGCCACGGTTCGATGCCATGCTTGATGAAGTAGCGGATCACCATGGCGCCCGCCACGATGAGGCCGCCATACATGGTGAGCCCGCTGAAGATCTTGTCTCCACCCGGATCTTGGATAAAGGAGATGAACTCGTCCGGGTTCTCCAACCAATGGAACAGTTTGGCTCCGATGATGCCCCACAGCGCCGCCTGCATGGTGATGTTGTTGGCGTGCTCACTGGGTAGCATGCGTACCTCCTCCACCTTGGGTGTGGCAAGCTGTTCCTTCTTCTTCTCGCGCCATTTCAGGAACACCAAAAGTGCTGCACCGAGCAGCCCGCCCACAACGTTGCCGGCACCGCTGAGCAGGAAGCCTTGAGGGTCGGCGGTGGCCTCCGTAAAATTGAGCAGCAGGAACAGCCCTTTGAAGCCGAGCAGGAAGCCCAGAACACCATTGCCCACCAGATCACCAGCGGTGGCCGGTGCACCGACCACCACCTTGCGCACCGAGCCCTTCAGCAGGCCGCTGTGTTCCCGGCGACGCAATTCCAGGCTCAATGTCCAGCTGGCGAAGACGAAGGCCAGGGCCACAAAGAAGCCGAAGCTGTTCACGAAGCGGAGGAACGGCAGGTCCAGACCGAACAGGTCGAGCAGGGCGTGGTACAGGGTGGGATACATGCGGTCAGTGGGCCGGTTGGTGAGCGGCCGTTGGCCATTGGGTGTGTTGCTGCAGGTGCCGTGCGATCAGTTCGCCTGATACCTGGTTCTCGCCGTTGATGTGGTGAAGGGCCACGGGAGCGATGCGGTTGGCCAGTGCAGGGTCGTATGGCAGGCTAACGCGCACGTAGTTGTCGGTGAAGCCTTCGATCCATGTGGCGTCGGGATCATCGCCGGCCTCGAACAGCACGGGTCGAACAGTGCCAAGGTGTCGCTCGTAGTGTGCGCGGAGCAGCTTGCCGCCCAAGATGCGGAGCTGCTTGGTGCGTTCGCGGCGCACCTCCATGGGCACTGTGTCCTCCATGCGCACAGCTGTGGTGTTGGCCCTTTCGCTGTAGGTGAACACGTGCAGGTAGTCCACGGCGATGGAGCGCAGGAAGGCATGTGTGCGCAGGAACTCTTCTTCGGTCTCGCCGGGCGTGCCGGTGATCACGTCCACACCGATGCAGGCATGCGGCATGCGCTCCTTGATGCGCGCCACTCGTTCGGCATAGAGCTTCGTGTCGTAGCGGCGACGCATGCGCTCCAGGATGGCGTCGCTGCCGCTTTGCAGGGGCATGTGGAAGTGCGGCACGAAGCGCTTGCTGCCGGCCACGAAGTCGATGATGCCGTCGTGGCATAGGTTGGGCTCGATGCTGCTGATGCGGAAGCGCGCGATGCCGTCCACTTCGTCGAGGGCGCGGATGAGGGAGAGGAAGTCCTCGTCGCCTTGGAGGGTCGACGACCCTCCAAGGGACGAGGACTTCCCAAAATCCCCCGTGTTCACCCCGGTGAGCACGATCTCCTGCACACCGCTGGCGGCGATGCGTTCAGCGAGGGCCACGGTCTCGGCAATGGTGCCGCTGCGGCTGCGGCCACGTGCCAGGGGAATGGTGCAAAAGGAGCAGAAGTAGTCGCAGCCGTCCTGCACCTTGAGGAAGGTACGGGTCCGGTCGTTGGCGTTGTAGCTGGGGATGAAGCGCTTCACCTCCTTGACA
>JALOLX010000280.1 GCA_025455765.1 Flavobacteriales bacterium
GCGGAGGTGGAAGACCGCATGATGGCCCTTCAGCACAACCTGCCGAGGAACAATGGTGAACACGCCAGTGCTCTTGCTTTTCTTTTCTGCTTGGCTGGAGGCCTTGATGCCTGTGGTGCGCCCGTTGCCCACCGCCGCCGACCATACCAGCACACCGCCCACGGAGGTGACGATGGCCCTTACCAGTGCCACGCTCGGTCTGGCAGACGACCTATCCGACAAGGCCCTGCACGCCGCCCACCAGCGCGTGCTGCGCAGCCAACGGACCGCACGGTATCTCGCGGTGGCCGACATGACCTTGCCGAGCACGGCCAAACGGCTCTACATCATCGATCTTCAGGAGCGCTGTCTGGTGGCCCACACCTGGGTTGCGCATGGCCAGGGCAGCGGCGAACTCATGTGCGACCGGTTCAGCAACCAGGAGGGATCGCATGCCACCAGCAAAGGCTTATACCGCGTGGGGGCCGAGATCGTCAGCCCCAAACATGGCCCTGCGCTGTTGTTGCACGGATTAGATAAGGACATGAACTGCCAGGCCGAAGCGCGCGAAGTGATCATGCATGGTGCCGATTACGTCAGTGCTGAATTCATCCAGGAGCACGGTCGCTTGGGCCGCAGCTGGGGATGCCCGGCCGTGGAGCGCTCCGAAATGGCGCGCATGATCGAGCTGTTGGCCGATGGTGGCCTGCTTTACGTATACGGTCGCTGACCACCTTCACCCATGTTCCCGTTCAAGCTGGGCGTGTATCGTCCTGTACTCCTGCTGTACACCGCAGCGCTTGTGGCCTGCACCGATCAAGGGCGAACGCCAGCAGCACCCACCGAAGCCGAACAAGCGGCCGAGATCGGCAGTCTGTTCGAGACCAAGGAACGCTACAGCTTGCGCCTGTTGACCACTTCCGAACTGGATGATTTTCTGGGGGAAGGCAGCAGCTACAAGCAGGACTCCGCCGGCATACGGGCGTTCTATGAACGGCGCAAGCTCCAGTACGCCTGGTTCGTGAACGATTCCCTTTCGCAATCGGCCCTCTCCTTTCTCGATCTGGTGAACGGTGCCGACACCGCGTTTGCTGCCGTGCGCGACCTCCGTGATGAAGTGCTGGGGCTGATCAACGCCAACCATCCGGACTCCCTGGCCCAATGCGAGCGCTGCCGCAAGGATCTGGAGCTGAACTTGACCGGCCTGTTCTTCCGTCTCGCCGACAAGAAGTACAGCGGCGTGGTGGCCAAGGACCTTCGCGAATTGGATTGGTTCATCCCGCGCCGCAAGAAGGACCTGTCCCGCCTCATTGATTCGCTTGCCGCAGGCCGGATGGACCTTTCGCCCTGCGAGCCCGTGCATCCGCAATACCGATCGCTGAAAGCACAACTGCGGCAATACCATCTGCTGGACAGCATCAGCACGTGGTATCCGCTGGACCTTGGCGAGGTGCGCAAGCTGGAGCCCGGGCAGACACACACCATGGTCCCCGACCTGCGCCAGCGGTTGATGTTACTGGGCGATCTGCATACCACGGGCGACACCGTGTGGATGAACGATGCCAACTACGACAGCACCTTGTTGCAGGCGGTGCAACGCTTCCAAACGCGGCATGGTCTGCACCCGGATGGTGTGGTAGGCAAGGGCGTGGTCGCTGCGCTGAACGTATCCCCCAAGGAACGGCTGCGCACCTTGCTGGTGAACATGGAGCGCCTGCGCTGGGTACCCGAGGAGCAAGCGCCGGACCTCATCCTGGTGAACATCCCTGAGTTCAGGATGCACGTGTACGAGAACGGAACCGAGGCCTTGAGCATGGATGTGGTGGTGGGTGGACCATTCCGCAGAGCATCGTGCGGGGCGAGATCCTGCCGGCGCTGGCCAAGGACCCCGGCTACCTGAAGCGCAAGGGCATGGAGCGCATCGGTGGCAGCGACACCAACCCCGTCATCCGGCAGAAGCCAGGCGGTGGCAATGCCTTGGGGCGTGTGAAGTTCCTCTTCCCGAACAGCTACAGCATCTACTTCCACGACACGCCTAGCAAAGGCGGTTTCGCACGGGAGAAGCGTGCCTTCAGCCACGGCTGCATCCGTTTGAGCCGTCCGGTCGACCTGGCGGAATACCTGCTGCGCGGCGACAGCACCTGGACGCCAGAGGCCATTCGCAAAGCCATGTACAGCGAGCGCGAGAAGTACGTGAGGCTGCCGAAGAAACGTCCGGTCACCATCGGGTACTTCACCGCTTGGTTGGATGCGGACGGACTGCTCCACTTCCGCGACGATGTTTACGGCCACGACGCGCGCCTGGCCAACGAGCTCTTCGACGAGCAGACGGTGGAACCTGTGCTATGAGCGCATCAGCTGAACCAGCGCACCGGATCAACGCGTGCGTGGAAGAACACCAGCCCCACGCCCGTTCAACAGGTCCGATCACTTGGGCGCGATCGCCGCACGCGGTTCCAGCCCAACGCGCACGGGATGCGCACCCAGGTAATGCACCAGCGCCTTGTTCGTCCAGTGTTCGGGATCGCTGTTGAGTTCCATGATGCGGAGTGTGCACCAGCGCCTTGTTCGTCCAGTGTTCGGGATCGCTGTTGAGTTCCATGATGCGGAGTGCGGCCGTGCGCTGCGGTAGCGGTGACAGCTGTAGCTCCGACATCCCTGCTTTGGCAGCGGACCGAATGGTGGTGTACCGCTCGTTCCATGCCCGATCGTTCTGCGCTGCGGCGCCGGTCAGCAGGTCATGGGCCACGCGGCCATCATTGCCTCCTGCAACCAACGCCAGCACCAGTGCCACGGTCAACCACCTGCGCACAGGACCACTGTAGGGAACAACGACACCCTGGGGTTGCAACACTTGCTGTTCCAACGCCACAATGAAGATGCACCACAAGGGCAGGTAAAGGGACCAGGCCACGTTCACGGTGCGGTGCTGACCGAGCATCCCGGTAGCCCAGTACGGCAGGGCCACACACACCACCACCACGCCGAGCATCGCAGCCGCCACGAAGTACCATCGAAAGGGCACAAGAGGGATATGTTCCGGCTTCTGGCCACGCAGCCAGACCACCCCCAGCACCGTGGCCAGCAACAGCCCCGGCGAAAGCGACCAGGTGACCACGAACCGCCCGGTCTGCAACACGGTCCAACCGGCGGTGTGCAGCAGCTGTCCACCACCCTCGAAGAGCCCGGCACGCGCGGCATTCCCGGGTGCCAACACGCTGCACACCGCCGCACCGAACATGATCAATAGCACCAGCACTGCCCCGGTGATGCGATGATCGGTAGTCCTCCTCGCCACCTTCAACAGGAGCGGCGCCGCCAGCACCAGCAGCACCAGATGGACCTCGTTGCTCCAGATCACCCAGATGCCAAGAAGGGCGATACACACATACCAGCCCACGCGCGACACCGCCGTTGCTGCGTGTTGCAAGCGCAATGCTGCGGCGATAAGGAGCAGCAACAGCAGGTGCGGAAGCGTATACGTGAGGGCACCTGTGTACCAGTACAGCCCTTCAGTGAGATCGGGCAAAGTGTGCAGCCACAAGGTGGTCAACAGCAAGGCTGCAGTGAAGGTCAGGTCTCGCGGAAGGAAGGTCAGTTCCGCTGTGCGCAGCAGCACCAGCCAGGCACCCACCATACCGAGGATCAAGATCACCGGCACGCACCGATATAGCGCGAAGGCCTGCGCTTGACCCCAGACCAGGGGACCACGCAGCACGAGGATGTTACTGGCGAGCCTTCCGTTCCAATGGTGGTACTCGTTCACCAAACGCTCGGCCAAAGGCTGCTGATAGGCGGTGTAGGCGTAGGTCAGATCATCCGCGTAAGGATGCATGTAGGCAGCCAGCCAGACATACCGGCACAGGCCCAGCACCAGGAGCAGGTTCAGCAGCCACCGGTGCTTCACGGCATCACCAAGATCAGATGCCAAGGCGTTCCTTCACCCGGTAGCTGTTGCGGTCGGCGCTGTTGCGGCTCACGAGCTCGGCCACGAAGCCTGCTGTGAAGAGCTGCACACCGATCACCATCGCCACCAGGGCCACGTGGAACAGCGCTTGATCGGCCACCCGCGGAGCGGGTACATTGAGGACGAACAGATGGTACAACTTGCTACCCAGGAGCCAGGCCACTGCTGCTGAACCGAACACGAACATGGCGGTTCCCAAGCCCCCGAAGAAATGCATGGGCTTCTTCCCAAAGCGGAAGATGAACGTAATGGTGAGCAGATCGAGGAATCCATTGATGAAGCGATCGAAGCCGAACTTGGTATGTCCGTACTTCCGCGGGTGGTGCTTCACCACCTTCTCCCCGATGTTGCGGAACCCCTCCTTCTTGGCGATGAAGGGGATGTAGCGGTGCATTTCACCGAAGACCTCGATGCTTTTCACCACTTCCTTGCGGTAGGCCTTGAGCCCACAGTTGAAGTCGTGGAGGTACACGCCGCTCACGCGTCGTGTGGTCCAATTGAAGAGCTTGGTCGGCAGGGTCTTGCTGAGCGGATCGTACCGCTTCTGTTTCCAGCCACTGACCAGATCGAAGCCGTCCTCCCGGATCATTCGGTACAATTCCGGCAGCTCGTCGGGATCGTCCTGCAGGTCGGCATCCATGGTGATGACCACCGCCCCTGATGCGGCCCTGAACCCTTCGTTGAGCGCCGGGCTCTTTCCATAGTTGCGGCCGAAGCGGATGCCTTTCACGCGGGGATCGGCGGCGGCTTCGGCGGAGATCACCTCCCAAGAGCCGTCGGT
Organism: Flavobacteriales bacterium; assembly: GCA_025455765.1. Lineage (GTDB taxonomy): Bacteria > Bacteroidota > Bacteroidia > Flavobacteriales_F > PHOS-HE28 > PHOS-HE28. The sequence goes on from JALOLX010000280.1 coordinate 4,728, forward strand.
ACTGCCATCATCCACCAGGATCACCTCGTAGCGCAGTCCCATCGCACCGATCACGGCATGCAGGCGTTGCACGAGGATGGGGAGCGACTCGCGTTCGTTGAGCAGGGGGATGACGACGGAGAGGTCCATGGGCATTACCGGGAAGGCGCGACTAAGGTGCAAGGATACGGAGGAGGTCGGCGTTATTTGCACGAACGGATCGATCAGAACGGCGGGTCCCCCGTTCACCGATCCCCCCGAACCCTTACCTTTGTACCGGGGCAAGTCCCGTACGACCAGCTCCCGCTGAATCCCCCAGGTCCGGAAGGAAGCAAGGGTAGGCGGTCGTAGCGGTGCGATACGGGTCGCTTGCCCCACTTCTTTTCCCCCCGGCGCCAACTCCCCGCGTGCCGAACGTTCACAGCCCGGTCCGCTTTACTTTTGTTCGGCATGCAATGTGCTGGTCGATAACCAAAGGCCGCACGCCGACGTAGAAGAGACGTTCATCGACGCGAATGACCACGCTGGAAACCGTACAGGACCGCACCCTCACCCCCGTGGTGAAGACCTTGATCCAGGAGCTCGTGCACCGCTTCGGAAAGCGGCGCAATGAGCTGATGGCCGAGCGTAGTATCCGACGGAACGAGCTGTCATCCGGTGCCGTGGACCATCGCACGGAGACCGCACATGTGCGCCGCACCGACTGGACCGTGGACCCCCTCCCCGATGCCTTGCAGGAGCGCCGGGTGGAGCTGATCGGCGGTGCATCACGCTCTGAGCTCATCCACGGCCTCAACTCAGGCTCCAAGACCTACATCGCCGACCTCTGGAACTTCACCCCCAACGACACCTGGAACAT
>JALOLX010000281.1 GCA_025455765.1 Flavobacteriales bacterium
AGTTCCAGTTCATCGTATGCGTCGGTCAGATCGAAGTGCTCCAAGGTGGGCAACTTGGTGGCCGGTGGCTTGGTGATGAAGAGGTCGGGCACATGCTCGGGCTTGGTACCGGGGTGCAGCAGCGTGAGGTCCCACAGCAATTGCGGCTTGCTTTTTCCGGTGAAGCGGAGCGCACCCACGCGGATGAGGATGCGGGCCTGTTCCGGTGCGATGGCCACGCGCTTGAGCAGATCGGGCAGATCGGCGAAGGGGCCGTTGCGGCGGCGTTCGGCAAGGATGCGTTCGGCGGTGGTGGCTTCGAGGGACTTGATGTTGCGGAGACCGAGGAAGATGTGAGCCATGGGCTTCGGGCCTCGGGCTTCGGGCTTGGAGCTCGTTTGGCGAGGAATGTTGTGGTACAACGAAACCTCGTCATCCTCTCCGACCATCCAGCCTGCAGCTTTGAGCCCATTGCCCGCAGCTAGATCATCTGATCTTCTGATCTTCTGATCATCTGATCGGACCAACGTGCACAACTCCCCGCTTCGGTTCACGCATGGGGCCTCCACCACCGCTCCGGCGCGTTTGGCCTCGTGCAGGTAGAATTCCGTGTGATAGAAGCCGCCGAAGTTGTTCGCCACCGCTACCATGAACTCCAGCGGGTGGTAGGCCTTCAGGTAGAGGCTCTGGTAGCTCTCCACGGCGTAGCTGGCACTGTGGCCCTTCGCGAAGCTGTAGCCGGCGAAGCTTTCGATCTGCCGCCAGATCTCGGCGCTCTCGTGTTCGGGATAGCCCTTCGCCTTGCAGTTGCTGAAGAAGCGCTCCTGCACACGCTGGAACTCCTGCCGGCTGCGGTATTTCCCGCTCATGCCGCGCCGCAGGATGTCGGCCTCGGCCAGCGTGAGCCCTGCGTATAGATGCGCCACCTTGATCACGTCCTCTTGATAGACCATCACGCCGTAGGTATCGGACATGATCTTGTACATGGCCGGATGCGCCTGCTTGCGCCGTTCGGGGTCGCGGTGGCGCAGGATGTACTCGCGCATCATACCGCTTTGGGACACGCCGGGTCGGATGATGCTGCTGGCCGCCACCAGCGTAGGGTAGTCCTGCACGCCAAGCTTCTTCAACAGCATGCGCATGGCCGGGCTCTCCACATAGAAACAGCCGATGGTGTCGCCGGTGCGGAGTAGTTCGTTGATCTTGGGGTCATGCTTGAATTGCTCGATGGCGTGGATGTCGACCGCTGCGCGGAATGAAGAATGATCAATGTCCAATGTCCAATTTCCAATTGGTGCTTCTACAGACGCAGTGCGATCGTCCTTGAACGTCGGCCCAATTGGACACTGATCATTGATCATTGGATATTGGACATTCCCCTTCGGAGCCACCAGCTCCACCGCATCCCGGATATGCCCTAGCCCGCGCTGGCTGAGGATATCGAACTTGTACAGCCCCAGGTCCTCGGCCTCCAGCATGCTGAACTGCGTGGTGGCGAAGCCCTTCGGCGGCAGGTGTAGCGCGGTGTAATGGGTAAGGGGCTTCTCGCTGATCAGCACACCGCCCACGTGGATGCTCAGGTGGTGCGGATGCTCATGGAAGTGTTCGGCATACCGGAGGATGGTGCGCGCGATGCGGTCGTTGTCGGAGAGCGTGGCCGTACGCTTCCCGGGGCCTGCGTTCGCGTGCCGCCCGATCCACACCGAGCGCCCCGTATCGCCCTCGGCCAGCGCGTCCATCTCGTGCGGGGGCAATCCGAACACCTTGCCGAGTTCGCGGATCACGGCGCGGTACTGATAGGTGCTGTAGGTGGCCAGCAAGGCGACCCGCCGCTGATCACCATACTTGTCGAAGAGGTACTGCGTCACGTGGTCGCGGTCCTTCCAGCTGAAGTCGAGATCGAAGTCGGGCGGGCTGCTGCGGCTGGGGTTGATGAAGCGCTCGAAATAGAGGTCCAGCTCGATGGGGTCCACATCGGTGATGCCGAGGCAATAGGCCACCAAGCTGTTGGCCCCGCTGCCGCGCCCCACGTGGAAGAAGCCCTTGTGCTTCGCGAAGCGCACCAGGTCCCAGTTGATCAGGAAGTAGCTCACGAAGTCCTTCTGCGCGATCACGGTGAGCTCGCGTTCCACGCGGTCCATGACCTGTTGCGATGGAGAAGAGAACCGGCGCAGCAGACCGGCTTGTGTCTCGCGGCGCAACAGTTCCAGGTCTGCGCTCGCGTCCATGCTCCACGTCCTGCGGTTCTTGCTCTTGCCATGCGCGAAGTGCACCTCGCACTGCTCCATCAGCCGCCGTGTGTTCCACACCAGCTCGGGCACAGCGGCGAAGGCGGTACAGAGCTGCTCCTCGCTCAGGAAGCGGTGCTCGGGCGGTGCGACATGCGCTGGCGGTGTGGTGCTCAGCAGCGTGTTGGTGTCCACGGCGCGCTTCAGTCGGTGTACGTTATAGTCGCGCTTGGCCAGGGCGGGATCGCTGCGGAAGGTGGCCGGGGCCAGCGCCACCAGGCGGTCCTTCCGCTTCATCCACGGCGAGAAGCGCAGGCGGTTCACGTCACCGGGCCGTACACCGACGAATTCGTTGGGGCGCAACTGCGATGGGATGTTCGGGGCACCGTACGGGAAGATGATGAAGGTGCCGGGCAGGTCGGGTGCGCGTTCCGGAAGCGCATCGCCATCGAGCAGATGGTCCGTCAGCAGCGAGGCCAGTTGATGCACCCCGGTGTTGTTGCGCGCGATGCCGATGTACAGGGTGCGCGTATCCACCTTGAACTCGATGCCTGCCAACGGCCGCACCTTGTACTGCGCGGCCAGCCGGAAGAAGTCGCTCCAGCCCGCCGTGCAGTTGATGTCCGTGAGCGCCACCTGTTGCAGGCCCAATGCGTGCGCCTCCTGCAGCACCTGCTCGGGCGAGAGCACGCCGTGGTTGAGGCTGAACCAGCTGTGGGTGTTGAGGAGCATTCTTGAATACGCTGCGATCGTCCTTCGCACGGCGTACCAGATCCGCACCTGTAGCGTCGACCCACTGGGTCGACCTACAAGCGGTTTCCTGGATCGACGAAATACACGGCGATCGGCGGACAGTAAGAAGCACCTGTAGCGTCGCCCGAGGTCTCGGGCCCATTGGGTCGACCAGCTGGTGCGGTTGGGAAGAAGGCGAAGAAGGTGAAGAAGGTGAAGAAGGGCGTGTCCCCGCCTTCCCCGCTTCATGCTTGGCGAGGCGGGGCCGCGTGCTGCGCTGTAGCGCCCTTGGCTCAGCGGGTGCTGCTCCGGCTCCGGGGTCTGCTCGTTCCGCGCAGCCTCCTCGCTCGGGCAGCACCTGCGCTTCGCCTGCGGCCGGCTGCCGCTCCGCCCGCTCACGCGATCACTGACCCTACCACTAAAGCGATCTCGATCTGTTGAGAATTCTAAAGTACAACTTTAGAAAACTCAAAACAGATCAGGTCACTTCCAGGTCTTCAACCAGTGCTCGATGTCCATGGCCTGTGTGCCTGGAAGCAGTGCGCGCGTAGTGCTACGGGTCGATCCTCGGTGCAGCAGAACGGCTTCGATCCTGGTGCGCGGAGGTCGCTTCGCGATCAGGTCATCCTTCAATTTGAGCAGACTGGACGCCATGGCGGGGAAGGGTGATCGTGTGGCCTTGCACTCGATGAGGGTCAACGCGCCGTTGCGACCCGGCACGAGGAAATCCACCTCCAACCCCTGCTGGTCGCGGAAGTGGTAGAGCTCACGCCGCTGACCGGCGTTCACCTGGCGCTTCACGATCTCGGCCGCCACGAAGCCCTCGAACAAGGCCCCAAGGAAGGGCGAGCGCTCCAACTCGGCCTTGGTGGTGATGCCCAGCAGGTGACAGGCC
>JALOLX010000282.1 GCA_025455765.1 Flavobacteriales bacterium
TACGCTCACCTCTCCGGTGTAGGCGCCTTGATCGGCCTCATGGCAGTTCTGGGCAGCAATGATGGCGCGCGTGCCACGCACATGGTCCACTGCATCCGACAGGAACGGATATGGCGGAGCCATGATCACCTCCACCGAGGACGACCAGTGTTCCGCACCTGCCACCACCTGCCGCACGAGGTCGGCCGCAGCACTGCGGTCCTTGTGCATCTTCCAATTACCGGCTACGATCTTGCGCATGTTCGCATGGCCCGGCATGCACCGGGTCCTGACAAAGATGGTCGGCCCAAGGTGCGATGGCACGGCCACCACCAATGGGATATCAACAATGGGGCCGGAGAACCCGCCGATCAGAGCGCTCCTTCCAGACCGGCCAGCGTGGGCACATCGTTGCAGTGCCACATGCCCTTCACCGTACCCTGCTGCAGCAACAGCACGCCGGGGTTGCTGCGGACAGCGGTCTTGATGGTCTTCTCATCGCACTGCAGCATGTCGAAGGGCAGCTGGTGCTCGTGGCGCACGGCGTCGTAGGCCTCGAAGGGGCTGGCGCTGATGGCATACACGTACCAGCCCTTGGTGAAGGCCTCCTGCGCCAGCTTGGCAATGGCGGGCAGGCAGTCGCGGTCGCTCTTCTCCACGTTGTACATGGTGATCAGCAGCACCGGCGTGGGCTCGGCCAGGATGCCTTCGGTGACATCCACCCCATCGATATCGGTGAGCAGGAAGTCCTGCACGGGGGACTCGATGCCCGGTTCCACTTCCACGATGCGGCGGTCCACGTACTCGAAGTTGTCGTCATCCCACGGGTAGGCGCCCTTGCTATCGTACTCCTTCTCTTCACCCGTGCGTTTGTCGCGGTAGATCATGTAGATCTCCTGTACGGGCGGCTTGCCCATGGCGCGTTGCTCGGCGATGTTCTTGCCCACGGCGTAGGGACGGTAGTCGCGCAATGGCAGGTGGGCGTAGTTCCACCAGCTGAAGACGAGGGTGATGGCGGCGATCCAGGCGGCCGTGCTCCACTCGGCGCGGGGCGCGGACTGGAAGCGCTTGATGAGGATGTAACCGGCGAAGCCCAGCAGGGTGAACCAGAGCGGTCCCCACCAGGTGAACACCCAGCTCCACAAGGCCACCAGCACCAATCCGCCCGGCAGCAGGATCCGGTCATCTTCAGTGCTGTTCCACGTGATGCGGGAACGCAGGAAGAACATGGGCAGGATGAACACCAGCAATACCATGTCCTTCGCGAAGCTCTCCCACGGAGTAAGGCTACGGCCGATGGAGCCCTTCATGGCATCGCCGAAGCAGCCGCAATCGGTGACACAGGTGACGCCGCGGGTCTCTTCCACACCGTTGACCATCACGGTATAGGTGCCGGCAGGATCGCAGGTGGCGGTGTACGCAGTGAGCCAGCCGAAGAAGAGCGTAAGGGCCAACAAGGACCAGGTGGCGAGCTTCATCCGTCCGCCCACCAGCACCGCGAACCCGAGCACCACTTCCGCCAGGCAGGCCAGCACCGCAAGCACCAGCGCATAAGGCGCCAACCAGGGTAGGTTCAACGCGCTCTCGGCGAAGTACTCCTCCAGCTTGTAGGAAAAGCCCAGGGGATCATTGGCCTTGATGAGGCCGCTGACGATGAAGAGCGAACCGACGAAGAGGCGGGAGAACAGGAGGAGGTAACGCATGGGCTTCCGCAAAGGATGAGGAGCGCGAAGATAGCCCGGCGGCGGAAGCCCCTGCCCGCGTTAACGATCCTTCAGACGTGCGGGTCAGTGACGAACGCCCTGCTGCGCATGTACCGCAGCCCGCATCAAGGCCAGGTGGTGGTCGTCGTGCTCGGCGATGAACAGCAGTTGGTCCGCGGCGGTCATGCTCACTCCGCGACAGGGGTGATCGGCCCGGTGTTGCAAGGCCGCAGCATCCAGTTGCACAAAGCGCTCCACCAGGTAGTTGCGCCGCAGCCGGAACTCCTCCACCATATCGCCAAAAGGCCGATCGCGGTTGGTGGTGAGGAAGCGCTCTTGGTCGCCCATCTCTACAGCGCTCAGTGTGGTGCGACGCGCCTCAAGGTCATCCGCGCGCACTTCCAGGCGCTCATCAAGCAGGATCAGATGGGCCAGATGGTCCTTCAAGCTCCACCGCCCATGGATACGCATGGAGATGCGCTCCAAAGGGAGGCCTTGTACGAGCAACATGATCCGAGCCGGAGTGCCCAAGGCACGCTCCACCAGCAAAGGAAGCTCGTCCATTCCCTTGCCGAAGGCCAACTGTCGTTCGTTCCACGGGATGATGCGCATGTCCTTATGACAACACACACTGGGCCATTCATTGCCTGGCTCCGGCGCTTTGACAATGATATGACGATCGGGCGATCACCGCAGGACCTCGCCCCCCCTGATGGGACCGCGTGCAGCCAGGGTCCCTGCGCTGCGACGCCGGTGGTCCACCTCGGCCATCAGGCGGTCCACTTCGGGCTTGATGGCCATGGCATAGGTATCGTTCCAAGCCAGGTGTCCGGTCATCGGGTTGAACCGCGCGATGCCCATGGGCATGTCAAAGAAGCCCAGGTCGAGGCCGGGCACTTTGGGGAACAGGGTCATCTCCACCTCCAGGCCCATCACGCGGGCATCATCCTCCCACGCCGGTCCGCGCGTATCCACCGCGTAGCACTTGGTCACATGGCCGGCAAGACTGAAGCGAATGACATGCTCGGCACCGTTCTCCAGCACGAAGGAATAGCGCCCCCCGGGGCCGGTGAGTGTGCGGGCCACCACCTCGCCGTTGCGGTACACCCGCACGAGCACCTGTTCCAAGGGAAGGCGCTCATCCACATCAGTGACCACACCGTGCACGCGCAGTTGCGCCGCGTTGGTGCAGAGGACCAGCAAAAGCGCCAGGGCGGTGATGAATGAACGCATTGCGGTGAACATTGGGGCTGCGAAACTACCCGGAGGGCGGGGGGAGGATCAAGACCTCATGCCCGCAGAACGTACACAGTTACCACCAGCCGAATGTTCATTACCGCCCGAACAGGCGGGCCATGGCACCCGTTCCTTTGTGGCAAGCGTGGCCCTGCACGCCCAACTGGACCGCAGGCTGGAGGCCCTGCAAGCCATTCAACAGGGCGATATGTTGTTGCGGTTGGGCAATTCCGAACAGGCGTACATCCTCTACACCAACGCCATCCAGATGGATCCGGCGCTGGCCGATGGGTACATGAAGCGCGCAAGCCTGCTGCAACGCACCGGTCGCTACCTCGAGGCGCGCAGCGACATTGACAAGGCCCTGGGACTGAACCCGATGTCCAGCTACATCCTGGACCGGCGCGCGAAGCTCAACATCCTTCTAAGCGACTACAAGGGAGCCGAGCAGGACATGCAACAAGCGCGCTTCCTGGCCCCCTATGACGATCTGTTGCGCAAGGCCCGCGTGGATGAATGGCTGGCCATCGAGCG
>JALOLX010000283.1 GCA_025455765.1 Flavobacteriales bacterium
GGATCGCTCGCTGCCGAACCGGTGCACGAATACACCGAAGAGGGACAGTTCATCATCGTACAGACCGTGAGCAATGCCAACGGCTGCATCGATCGCGACTCGCTGCTGATCAGCATCGCAGTGAAGGACATCCTCCCGCCGAAGCTGCCCAATGCCTTCAGCCCGAACGGCGATGGGGTGAACGATAAGTTCTTCGTGCGCGGTGGGCCCTTCGAGACCATCGACCTGAAGATCTACAACGGCTGGGGCGAGCTCATCTTCCAGACCACCGATCCCACCTTCGGCTGGGACGGCACCCACGAGGGCAAGCACGCCATCAATGGGGTCTATGTGTACTCCGTCGTAGCCACCACCGTGGATGGACTTCTCCACGACCGCTCAGGGAAGGTAACCCTGGTCCGCTAAGCCATGTGTACCATGCGAACGAACCTCAAGATCCAGATCCTCGCCGGCGCACTCTGCATGTGCGGCACCCTGCACGCGCAGGACGGCCAACTGTCGCAGTACGAAGCGGCACAGGTGGTGCTCAACCCGGCCCTCACCGGCATGTTCGAGAACGCCGACTTCCGCATGAGCAGCAACGTGCGCAGCCAGTGGAGCAGCCTGTCGACCAACTTCCTCACCACGGCCTTCGCCTATGACGTGAGCGTACAGCACCGCTTCGGCTTCGGAAGCTACCTGTACAACTACAACATGGCGGGCATCATGAACACCTTCCAGTTCGGCATCACGGCTGCCTACAATGTGGCCGATCCGAAGGCGAAGTACACGCTCTCCACCGGCGTGGCGTTGGGGCTCATCTACAAGAAGATGAACGACCAGCAGCTGGTGTGGGATGCGCAGTACGACGATGGCTACTTCAACAGCGACCTGCCTTCGGGCGAGTTTCTCCAACGTGGCGCACGCTTCATGCCCGACATCTCCGGTGGTGTGGCCTACCGCTCCATCAACCCCAACAAACGGGTGAACCCCTTCGGCAACTTCGCGCTGTTCCATGTGACCACGCCGGATGAATCCATCCTGCGCACCGAGGTGAGCGAGCTGCACATCCGCTACATGGTGAACGGTGGCGTGCGGGTGAAGGTAGCCGACCCCCTGATCCTGATCCCGCAAGGGGTGTACATGCGCCAGGGCAACGATCAGCTGATCCATGCCGGCATGCTGGCGGAGTTCAACATCGGTGGCAGCATGTATAGCGTGATCGGCGGGGCCTCTTACCGCTGGAACGACGCGGTGGTGGCGCAAGTGGGACTCAAACACAAGAGCGCCGTGTACCGCTTCAGCTACGATGTGAACACCTCACCTCTGCAGAGCTACACCAACAGCAACGGCGCCTTTGAGTTCTCCATCAGCTACTACGGCACCCACTCGGGCCGCGAACGCCGCTTGCAGAGCAGCAGCTTCTAAGAGCCTGTTCAGGATCACTTGCAGAATGGCCGGAAAAGAGGCCGGAGGGGCGGCTGTGAAGAGATCCTGAACAGGCTCTAAGCAGGCGCACGCTCTCTTCAACCATTCCACGATCCCCGCTTTTGGTGCTCCGGCCCTGGTGGCGGGGATCGTGCGGTGTTGGGCTGGGGGCCGTGTGCCTGCGTGGGTCGCCGCATCAGGTCCGCTTCCGATCAACGGCCGTACTTCGGCGGCCTGGCCCGAAAGGGGCTTACGTCCGTCCCGCTGAACGGTCGGGAATGAAGGACCAGTACCCGAGCCCGTGACCAGTGGTCATTGCCTGCAGATCTGAGCCGGTCGAAATACTCCATCGGAGGGCTGCCGCACCGTGCAGCAATGGTACAACGGCGTTCTACAGCGTTCGCACGCAAGCTTGAAGGCTGACTGCCAACACCACTTCAGCATGACGTGGAGACCCACTAACGAACAAGGGCCACCCTGTGCAGGGCAGCCCTTCGTTCGACGAAGATGGATGAAGCGGCGGGGGACTACCCGCCTATGAGGTTGCCGTTATGGATCACGATGGGAAGCATCACCGGCGTACCGTCCACCATGGCCTGCACGTAGTAGGTGCCGTTCTCCAACAGCTCGGCGTTCACGATCACGCGATCGCCGTCCAGCTGCAGGTCCATGGGCATGAACTGCCCGCGGTTGTTCAGGATCACCACTTCGCTAAGCGTGCCCTGTGCCAGTACACTGAAGCGTCCAGGGCGCGGATCGCCTTGGATGGACAGGTCGGCAACCGCTTCGTGGCGGATGGAGAAGAGGTCGGAGAGTTCGCTCCAGCCTTGCTCTTCCTTGGCCAGCAGCCGGTAGTACGACACCCCGGCAATGGGGGCCTCGTCCAGCACGGTGTACGGGGTGTACGCATCGCTGGTGCCGCGGCCGTCCACACGGGCCACCACGTCCCAGTTCATCAGGTCCTCCGAGCGCTCCAGGCGGAACTGTTCGGTGCTCCGTTCCGATACGGTGGCGAAGCGCACCTCCACGGTCGAAGCGTCCTTGGTTTCGGCCTCGAAGGAGACAAGCTCCAGCACCGGAAGCCCGCTATCGAGCAGCACAGGGCTGAAGTTGGTGTGCGCCTCGGTCCCTTCCGGGCCGGGGTCGCGCATCAGGCCGACCAGATCGGTCTGCGCCTGCAGGTTGCCCCAGAACGGGGCGCTCAGCACTACGAGTAAGGTTCTGTTCATGGTCCACGGGTTGATGAGTGGACCGTTCTACGGCACGACGCAACAAAGGTTCTGTTCGTCGATAGTTATGGCTGCCTTGTCGAAGGTCAGGGGGCCGCCTTCAGCACCTGCTCACGGTAGGTGCCGCTCAAGGTATGTACCTGAACTACATAGGCGCCCGGCTTCAACCCGCTCAGGTCGATCATGGCTGATGGACCGTGCAGCTGAACGGGTGGTCGTACCTGCTGGCCAGCGGTGGTGAAGAGCTCCACGGCACTGATCCCTTCCTCCGGACTGCGCACCCACAGGTGGTCCGCTGTTGGTACAGGCCAACGTTCAAGCGCTCCGGACGGGGTGTACGCTACTGCCCGCACAGCGGAATAGCTTGAGGCGCCGTCCAGGTCCGTCTGCCGCAGGCGGTAGTACGAGGTGCCCGGCAGCGGACGCTCATCACGGGCCTGGTAGTGCAGGGTGCTGTAGCTGGTGCCAGCACCGGGCATGTCGATCACGGCTTCCCAGTGTTCCATGTCCTCGCTGCGCTCCACGGTGAAGCGTGCATTGTTCACCTCCGAGGCCGTGCTCCAGAACAGGTCCACGCCAGCGCTGGTGCTCAGGGCATGGAAGTCGATCAAGGTGATGGGCAGCGGCGTTTGCATGCGGTCGGTGGTGCCGAGTGTGAAGCGCACGCCGTTCACCAATGCGCTCACTCCGGAGAAGCGGTAAAGGTGATGTCCACCTGACCCACATCCACCGCGGCACCGCTGCTGTTCACTTCGCTTACCCGCCATACGCGCTCCCAACGCCCCTCCACGCCAGCAGGAAGGTCGCTCACACCCCACGTGCCTAGGGCGCCATTATCGTGTCCCCACAGCAGGTATTCGTTGTTGCCCAGGCCGCTGGCGCCGCCGATGCGCACCACGCCGGTCTGTGACTCGCTGTGCAGGTCGCTGGCGGTCGTTCGCCCGATACCGCCCACCTCATGGTCAAAGTTCCCGTTCGCGAGCTCGTCCATGGTGTACACATCCATTCCAGCCAAGGCAAGGCCGTACTTGGCGGCCAGGTGGTTACTGACAATGGCCCGTTGGGTGGTGTTCAAGGCAATGTTGAACAGGATCACCTCCGCAATGTATCCGTTGAAGCGGGTCCCACCGTGACCAAAGAGGGTGCCGATATGGAGGTCTGAACTGTAATTGGGCACACTGCTGCTCGTCTCCGCGCGCCCGCCCACCGGGCCATTGTTCGTGAAGAGCTGCTGATCGTTCGCATCGCTTGGTGCGGTTCCGTGGTAAATGAAGCCGTTGAGATAGTCCTGGTTTGCTGCGAAGTGGTTGGTGCTCACTGCCCGATCGCTCGAACCGTCAATGTCCAGGTATTGGCTCACGTTGCTGCCGTTATGCCACAGGAACCAGCCATAGGCGTTCTGGCTGGACGGGTTCAAGCGCTTGCTGAGGAATCCCCGAGCCGCACTGGTGGGTGTCCCTGCATTGAGCCTGAATACCACGAATCCGGTGAGCTGGCCCATCCCCTCCAAGGTGCTGTTGTCCGGTATGGTCAGCCGATCGACATTGGTGGCGTCATTGTCGAAGAGCACCGCAGGCTGGCCATTGAAGACATTGCTTACCAGGAAGGGCTGGCTGGCTGGAGTGGCTTGGCTGGCGTGGTTGCCATTGCCGGAGCGGTCGCGCCACTGTTGGATGCCGGCCGTAGGCGCCACGATGCCCTGATCTGCCGAAAGCCACAGGAAGTTGCTACCGCTATTGCCCACGCCACCCGGTCCCGTTTGGCCCCATGCTGTGGTGTACCACAGGCCGATGACCATGGTGATGAGCGTATTGCACCGTCCCCTGCACATGGGGCCGTTCTACGCCGGCGCAGCGCGTCGGTTGCGCGTGTGGTCCGTTCTCTACGAAGGAAAAGTGCCTTTACCCCTTCAACGCTTCCGCACCACCCACGATCTCCAGGATCTCGTTGGTGATCGACGCCTGACGGGCCTTGTTGTAGGTCAACTTCAGGTCCTTCAGCAGGGCGTCGGCGTTGTCGGTGGCCTTGTGCATGGCGGTCATGCGGGCACCGTGCTCGGCGGCGAAGCTGTCGAGCAGCGCCTTGTAGAGCTGGATCTTGAGGCTCTTGGGGATGATCTGCTCCACGATGGTGGCGCGATCGGGCTCCATGATGTGTTCGCCTTGCGTGGCTTCGCCCTTAACCTTTTCGGCAGCAGGGGGAATGGGCAGGTACTGCTCCTCCGTGGTGATCTGTACCGCTGCGTTCTTGAACTTGTTGTAGAACAGCACCACCTTGTCGTACTGCCCGTCCACGAAGCGCTGCATGATCAGCTCAGCCACAGGCGCCACTTTATCGAAGCTCAGCCCATCGAACAGACCGGCCAGGTCAGTGGGCAGCTCATTGCTTACCAGTCCGCTGCGGCGATAGAGGTCCATCGCCTTTTTGCCGATGGGCAGGATGGTCACCTCCTGGCCGTTCTGCTGTGCTTCGCTCAGGCTCTTGCGCACCAGACGGAACACCTGGGTGTTGAACGCGCCGGCCAATCCCCGGTTGCTGACGATGGGCACGAACAGCACACGCTTCACCTCGCGCTGCTGGCTGTAGATGCCTTCGCTGCTGTCCAGTGAAGCGCTCACATTGCTCAGGATCTGCTGCAGCTTCTCGGCATAGGGACGCATGCGGGTGATGGCGTCCTGGGCACGGCGCAGCTTGGCCGCGCTCACCATCTTCATGGCCGCGGTGATCTGCTTGGTGCTGTTCACCGAGACGATCCGGCTGCGTACTTCCTTCAGACTGGGCATGGTGCGGTGCTGATGTTTCGCGACCGTAGGTCGACCCGGTGGATCGACGCTACAGCTGCTCCGGTCTTAGTTGTCCAGGCTTTTCACCAGGTCGGCAGCCACCTTTTCCAAGGTGCCCGTGATCTGGTCGTTGTAGTCGCCCTTCTTCAGCGCAGCGAGCACATCGCTATGCTTGTTGCGCAGCATGGTGATGAACTCCGCCTCGAACTGCTTCACGTTCTTCACGGGGATCTTGCTCAGCAAGCCCTTGGTGCCGCAGTAGATGATCGCGATCTGCTCTTCCACGCGCATCGGGCTGTTCTCGGCCTGCTTCAGGATCTCCACGTTGCGGGCACCCTTGTCCAGCACGGCCTTGGTGGCGGCATCCAGGTCGGAACCGAACTTGGCGAAGGCCTCCAGTTCGCGGTATTGGGCCTGGTCCAGCTTCAGCGTACCGGCCACCTTCTTCATGGACTTGATCTGCGCGTTACCACCCACACGGCTCACGCTGATACCCACGTTGATGGCGGGGCGTACACCGCTGAGGAACAGGTTGCTCTCCAGGAAGATCTGACCGTCCGTGATGGAGATCACGTTGGTGGGGATGTAGGCGCTCACGTCACCGGCCTGCGTCTCGATGATCGGCAGTGCGGTCAGTGATCCGCCGCCCTTCACCTTACCCTTCAGGCTCTCCGGAAGGTCGTTCATCTGGCTGGCCACGGTCTGGTCGGCCGTTACCTTGGCCGCGCGCTCCAGCAGGCGG
>JALOLX010000284.1 GCA_025455765.1 Flavobacteriales bacterium
GTGGCGGTCTCGCCGCAGGAGGTTGACGGACGCAACCGGGACACGGAAGCACCTGATCCGATCGCCATCGCGAAACGCCTGCTGAACGAAAGGCTGGACCGGGTCTGGAACGATTACCGGGGCAAGGCACGGCTGAAGTACACCTTGATCAACAAGCGCGATACCACCGAGTGGATCGTGGACTATGCCAGCACGCACGAACGCATGGTGATGGTGCGCACCGTGATCAGGGCCAAAGGCGCACCTTCCGATATCCTCACTCCCACCGCACTGCTCATCGACCGCAAGGCAGGCGCGGAGATCCGTTACACCTTGGAGCGCTCGACCGGCAAGGTCACCGCGCAAGAACCTGCGCCGTTGCGAACCGAACATCCATCGTTCACCATCAGTCCGCTGGTCGTGTACGATCGCATCGGTGAGCCGGTCAAGATGCTCCGTCGCGATTGCGTGCCCATGCAGCACAGGTCGGATCTTGGGGATCGCACCATCTGGCAGACCCAGGCGCCGGCCTCCTTGTTCCGCGACCTGTGCAGTGCGCGCAAAGGCTGGGAAGGCACGAACGAATACGTCATGGGTGGGCTGTTCGGCCTGCTGACCTACGATGGGGACGGCATGGTGCTGAAGGCCGAGTGGAACGATGGGCGCCAAAGTAAGGGGACCATGGAAGTGATCTCGTTGGAACCCGGCGCGGTGGATCCCAGTGTGTTCACGATCACCAAGGACAGTTGGAAATGAACCGATGGAATGAGGACAGTGGGCAGTGGCACAGACCGGTCGAGAAGGCACCCGTAGCGTCGCCCGAGGCCTCGGGCCCCATCGGGTCGACCTACGAGGATGCGGGTTGGGTTGTAGGAACAATACCCGTAGCCGATGCAGCGTCGCCCGAGGCCTCGGGGCCCAACAGGTCGACCTACCGGTACGTGATGAAGAAGGGAACCAAAAGGGCCAGCCGAGCAATTGAACAACGGAGCAAATGATCAACGTTCGCAACATAGTGGTCCTTGCATTGGCAGGGATCGCATGGGCCAGCACCGCTGCCCAAACGGACCACAGCAACCTGCGCGACCTGCCGGGCTGGATCTACACCGAACTCACCGGCGAACCTGCCTCCAAGGCCACCCAGAGTACCGCAGAGCCGCTGCACACCAACGCGTTCATCGGCACATGGACGCTGCGCGATAAGAACGGTCGGCGCATCCATTATTGGGGCGATCAGCATCGCATGATCTTCCGCGAGATGCGGGACACCGAGACCACTACACAGATCACCGTAGTGGACCTGGCGGCCAACGTGAAGCTGAACTTGAGCCCTTCACCGGGCATCACGCACATCACGCTGGACGACCTGAAGTTGGCGCAGGTGGGTTACTTCTACGAAGTGTTCAGCGACTCCGTGATGAACACCGGGCGTACGGAAGAAGTGATGGGGCGATCGTGCGAGGTGTACGTAGGGGGCAACAGCAACAAGGACACCACCACCTACTACCGCACCAACATCCATCCCAAGCTCTTCGCCGATCTACAGGAATGGGCGGTGTACCTATGCCGCGAGGGCAACCTGGAATACCTCAGCGCCTTCAGCAACAAGAATGCAGGTACTTCACTGCGTGTAAAATGGAAAGACCAGGGCTATTCCACCCCTGCGGGCGACTGGTGGTTCGAGCAGATCACGCCGGGCGAACAGCCGATGCCTGTGCTGCCGTGGCGACCGAACCGGATAACCGAAGAGCGCTTCCTCTATACCAACAACGTGCGACTGGGTCGCTTGCCGCAGTGGATGCGCGAACGGATCAACCATCTGCCGCCCTTCATGCCAACGGTGGATGCCACGCCGCCCGCTGTGGACCGCGGCTTCGCTGACAACCGCTTTGTGGGCACCTTCAGCGTGCAGACGCGGAGCCTGCTGATCGATCAGCGGCGCGATACGATCGAACAACTCGGCAACTACACCTACTGGGCCGACGAGCGGCGTGCGGTGATCACCGCTGATGTGCCCCACGAGAAAGGCATCACCCTCTACCTGGTGGATCTGGACCACGACGTGGCGGTGGCGGCCTACAACGAAGGGCACAGCTATGTGGTGCCTCGCATGTACATCGGCACACTGGCCGAGGTGGGCATGCCGGAACTCATGGGCGGTATCGAGGTCTCGCTTTCTCCCACTGAGCACTACCAGGAGATCCTCGGCAAGCGCTGCCGCGTGTACCGCACGATGGAGTTCAACCACGGCGCCCTGTGGATCCCCGATCACGATGTGCCCAACCCTGTGCTGGACATGGTCCGTTGGATGGAACCGCGCTACATCAACGCCCGGCACGAGAAGCACTTCCGCGAGGTGCTCATGTTCGGTCTGCGCGACCATCCCATGCCTTACGCCATCATGAGCACCACCCTCACCAGCTTCAAACCCGGAAAGGTGCCGCCACCGGCCATGGACCTGAGCAACTACCGGGTGTTGGACGAACGATTCCGGGACTTCGAAAAAGAACGCGAAGAGTACGAGCGTGAAAAGGAAAGGACGAGGGTGATAACGATCGAGAACTGGGATGATGTGGTGGTGCCGGTGGACGAACCCGAAATAAAGCCAACGATCGAAGGGCCCATCCAACGCGGCGAAGACCCACCGATAGCACCACCGCCGCCACCGGTCATTCCCCGCTAAGCCAGGCACATGAGCACCATCTTGTACCGATCGATCACCACGCTGCTCCTACTTGCAGCAAGCCACGTTGCGTGTACACAACCCAACGCGGTTCCGGGGTGGATGCGGCCTTTTTTCGCCGAGGGTGCAACCTCCACCCTTTCGAACAGTGCGGAACGACCGGTCAAGCACAACACCTTCATCGGCTCCTACCGCGCCCGATTAAGCGTGACGGATACCACGGACGGCATTACGCAGCACCTGTACCTGAGCGCCTGGCAGGACAGCACGCGCGGTGTGATGCAGCTGGAGATCTTCCCCGGCATGCCGCACACCACCTGGTTCGCGGACATCGGCGCCAACATGGGCGTGGTGGCCAACGCCATCGGTCGCAAGGCGGTGGTG
>JALOLX010000285.1 GCA_025455765.1 Flavobacteriales bacterium
GGTGGCTGAGACCGCCGTGCTCGGTGGTGCAGTAGTGGTGCCCCCCTTCAGCTTCGGCGAGTTCACCGCTGATTACCTCGAAGTACCGGCAGTGGACCTTACCCTGGAGATCCAACTCCCCGACGGTACCCCGGTGGTGGCCTATGACGCGCCCCTCGCCACCCTCGGCTTGGAGAATGCAGCCCTTGTCGCTGTAGCCAGCGGCTTCCTGAACCCTGCTGCCAACAGCAACGGTCCTGGCTTCGGTGTGTGGGTGGCCCTGCCCAGCGGCGGTCCCCTGGTGGAACTACCCCTTGCCGCCGAGCCCAGCGCCCGCGTACAGATCATCCATAACAGCGCTGATGCAGCCGCTGCCGTGGTGGACATCTACATCAACGGCGGTGACGAGCCTGCCGTGAACGACTTCGCCTTCCGCACCGCCACCCCCTTCATCGACCTGCCTGCAGGCGTGGACCTGGAGATCGGCATCGCACCGGGCAACAGCACCGGCCCCCAGGACATCATCACCGCCCTCAACACCACGGTGAACCTGGAGGATGGTGAGACCTACGTAGTGGTAGCCAACGGCATCGTGAGCGCAAGCGGCTACAGCCCTGTGCAGCCCTTCGGTCTGGACATTTTCGCCCCCGGTCGTGAGGCTGCCGCCATCGACGGCAACGTGGACATCCTCGTGCTCCATGGCAGCACCGACGCCCCCACCGTGCAGGTGGCTGAGACCGCCGTGCTCGGTGGTGCAGTAGTGGTGCCCCCCTTCAGCTTCGGCGAGTTCTCTGCGGATTACCTCGAAGTGCCTGCTGTGGACCTGGTGCTCCAGGTGCAGTTGCCCGACGGTACCCCGGTGGCCAGCTACAGCGCTCCGCTGGATGGTCTTGGACTGGCTGATGCGGCTCTGGTGGCCGTAGCCAGCGGCTTCCTCAACACCGCCAACAACAGCAACGGTGCAGGCTTCGGCATCTGGGTGGCCCTGCCCTCGGGTGGCGACCTGGTGGAACTGCCCCTCGCCACGAGCATCGAAGAGAACGATCTGCTGAACAGCCTCACCGTGTGGCCGAACCCCAGCAACGACGTCCTCTTCGTGGACATGAACAGCACGAACAACACCCAGGCTGAGATCCGCCTGCTGGACATGACCGGCCGCGACGTACTCGCGCTGGGCAGCCGCAGCATCGCCGCTGGCGAAAGCCGCATCAGCTTGGACGTGAGCGGACTGAGCAACGGTAGCTACGTGCTCAGCATCCGTGGAGAAGGATCGGTGGTGACCGCACCGGTACAGGTGGCCCGCTAACGGCCAAGGGTCGGGTTGGAAGGGGGCGTTCCGCAAGGAGCGCCCCCTTTTCCTTGGCCGCTCGCGAACAATCTGCAGAGTCGGTACGTTCTCGTAGGTCAACCGGATAAGTCCCTATTTTCGACCGCCTTATGAAACCCTTCCTCACCCACTTCCAGATCCGCGACCTGGAGGAGTTCTCCGGAGTGAAGGCCCACACCATCCGGATGTGGGAAAAGCGCTATGGCCTGTTGGAACCCGAGCGCAGCGATACGAACATCCGGTTCTATGGTCTGGAGCAGCTCAAGACCATCATGAACGTGAGCTTCCTGAACCAGCACGGGTTGAAGATCTCGCACATCGCGGCCATGACCGCCGAAGAGCGGGAACGCAAGGTGCAGGAGCTGTCCGAGCGCATGGGCAAGGGCGGCGATGTGCTCAACACGCTGAAGATGGCCATGCTCTCCTTCGATGAGGCCCTCTTCGTGCGCACCTCCCGCATCTATGCCGAGCGCAACGGCTTCCGCGGCCTGGTGGAAGAGGTCTTTGTGCCCCTGTTGGAGAACATCGGCGTGCTGTGGCAGACCAACGCCATCTGCCCCGCCCAGGAGCACTTCGTCAGCAACCTGATCCGCCACGAGCTGATCACGGCCACCCAGATCCTCTCGCCAGCATCACCGGGCAAGGGCCCCACCTATGTGCTCCACCTCATGGAGGATGAGATCCATGAGCTGGGCCTGCTCTACGCGAACCACGTGCTGCGCAGCAAGGGCGAGAAGACCATCTACCTGGGGCAGAGCGTTCCTTTGGAGGACTTGCGGCAGGTGGCCTACCTGCACCGTGGACCGCTGGTGTTCATGTCCGTGCTCATGGCCAACCCGGCACCCTCTGAAGTGCCCGATTACCTCGTGAAGCTGCGCGCCATGGTGCCCGATGAGCGGGTCACGTTCTGGCTGACCGGTTCGCAATTGGGCCGCGTGGAACTGAACGAGGTCCCACCGGGCATGAAGCTCTTCAAGAGCATGCGCGACCTGATCGCGGGCTTGGACGGCTCGAACTGATACCTACTTACCTAAACATCCGGCAACACCTTGCCGGGGTTCATGATGCCCTCGGGGTCGAAGGCTGCCTTGATGCGCTTCATCAGATCAAGCTGGACCGACGTGAAGGCGATGTCCATGTAAGGGCGTTGCACCAGGCCGATGCCATGTTCACCGCTCAATGTGCCACCAAGGGCCACACACAAGGTGAAGATCTCGCGGATGGCCTTGGGTAGTTCGTGTTCCCAGAACGCATCACTGAGGTCCCCCCGGATGATGTTCACGTGCAGGTTGCCATCGCCCGCGTGGCCGTAGCACACGGACGTGAAGCCGTAGCGCGCACCGATCTCCTTCACGCCTTGCAGCAGTCGGGGCAGTTCGAAGCGGGGCACCACGGTATCCTCCTCCTTGTACACGCTGTGTGCCTTCACGCTCACCGGTACGCTTCGTCGCAGCCGCCACAGCGCATCCTTCTCTGCCGCGGTCTCTGCGAAAAGCACCTCCCCTGCGCCATGGGCCTCCACCACCTGAAGAATAGCCTCGCAACTGCGCATGAGCATATCGGGCTCGTTGCCATCCACCTCAATGAGCAGGTACGCACCAGGCTCGGTGGAGAGCTGTGCCGGCAAGCCCTCGGTGAAGCGCATGGTCCACACAATGGCATCGCGCTCCATGAACTCCAACGCACTGGGGATGATCCCCGCGCGGAACACG
>JALOLX010000286.1 GCA_025455765.1 Flavobacteriales bacterium
CCGGTGAAGGGACGCCGCCGTGAAGTGCGCGTACATACCATTGAACGGATCGCCCGATGAAGTGGACGTTGACCCTGTGGTGCGCGCTGGTCGCTGGTGTTGTGCAGGCCCAATGGCCCGTACCGTTCGTAGATGGCGAAGGGCATTTTGTGGTCTTTGCCAACGGCCGCTTCGAACGCCTTGAGAAGGAGGCACCACTGCGTTATGAGGCCCAGGAAGGCCAGGTGATCTACGCCGATGCGGAAGGGCGCCTGAAGATCTTCATTGCCGAAGGCCGTCGGCTGCACCTGCTGCACCGGGGCCCGGTGGACCGCTGGCAGGTAGCAGGTGGCAGGGCTGCATGGCGCGCTGGCGATACGCTCTTCGTGCTGCGCGAGGCGAGAGGCATGGCCATCGCGCACCCGGTGGACCGCTTTGAGGTGACCGACAGCCTGGTGGTGTTCCACGACCGTTCCGCTGGCGAACTGCGCACCCTGTGGCGAGGCCAGGTGGTCCCCATCGCCACCATCACCGGCAGCTCCGATCGTGCACAGTGGCGCACGGGTAGCAACACCGTCACCTTCTACGACCGTTCATCGCTGAAGCTCTTCCTGTTCCGCGCAGGGCGTGTGGAACTGCTCACCGATAGCGCCGACATGGGGTTGGTGGCCAATGGTGGCGGTGTTACAGGGTATTGGGACGATGTGCAGGACCGCTTCATGGTGCGCCACGGCAGCGTGGACCATCGCGTATCGGACCTCCGCCCGGTCTCTGCCAAGGCCGGTGAAGGCGTGCTGGCCTTTGTGGACGGCATCGGCAAGTTGCGCTGTTGGATGGGCGGTCAGTTGCATACGGTGATGCATGGAACGCCTACGGACTACTGGGTGCAGGACAGCCTGCTGCTCTTCTTGAAGGATGGTCGGCTGGAGCTCTTCGGACCCGGTGGCGCGACGACCGTGGAGGACTATGTTCCTGAGCGCTGGGCCGTGCATGATGCGCGACTGGTGTACCTCGACATCGATCGGCAACTGTGGTCCATCCAGAACGGAAAGCGCGAGCGGCTGGGCACCGAGGCCGCGATACCAACGTTCGAGCTGTACGGTGATGCGGTCCTGTATCCCGCACCCAGCGGACCATGGACGGTGATCCGCGGGCGAAAGGTGGCCTTGTATTGACGGCTCAGACGCGCGCCTCCTCGATGGTCCAGAGGCTGGTGCTGGTGGCCTTGCCGCGCAGGGCGATGGATCCCATTTCGCGCGTGCGGTAGACCGCCGGCAGGTGCAGTACTTCCAGCAGTTCCTGCGACAGCAGATTGTCCACGCCGAGCTCGTTGCAGCTGTTCTGGATGCGAGCGGCGGTGTTCACCACATCACCACTGTAGATGCGCTCACGTTTCACGGAGCCCACCTCGCCCGTGGTCACAGGGCCGTAGTGGAAGCCGGCCTTGAACACCGGCACGATGCCATAGCGCGCCTCGTACTGCTTCGCGCGCCGTTGCAGTTTGGACCGGATATCGAGGAAGCAGCGGATGCAACGTTGGCGGCGCACACCGTTGCGGAAGGTCCAGCTCACGCTCACTTCATCGCCTACGTACTGGTAGATCTCTCCGCGCGACCTTACGATGACATCCGTGATATCGGTGAACAGTTCATTCAGCAACTGGAAGTACTTCACGTGTCCCAGTTGTTCTGCGATCGCAGTGGATGAACGCATATCGAGGAACATGAAGATGCGCATCTCCTGCCGCGGCTTGTGATAGCGACCGGTCAGGTAGGCAATACCGCCACTTCCATACTGGTCGTTCATCCGTACCATCAGCATGGTGGCGCCCATCAGCAACGTCCAGTAGAGGTAGGTGCCCAGGAAGTCGAGCGTGAACAGCTCATCGGGCAGCGCGGTCAGAGGGGCTGGTGCGTGACGGGCCCGCCACAACGCGGTCGTGCAGGTGAGGACCAGCAGGATAAGACCGGCGATGATACCCCAGGCATGGAAGAAGGGAAGACGGCGCAGGCGGGGCCGAAGCAGGAAGATGTACACCCCACCACCGATCAGGCCCGCCAATAAGGACCGCAGGTACTGGGCATCGATGCGGTCCAGCAGGTGGCTTTCCAGCCCTGCCCGCTGCAACACATTGTGCTCGAACAGGGCGTTGATGAGCCCCACCACCAGCCATGCCAATGTGATCCGCAGGATGCGGTCGAAGTGTACACGGAGCGCGCTGAGCTCGTTCATGGTCAAAGGCGGGCGAAGATAGCCGCACCCTGTGGCACCCATGTGAAGCCAGTGTTAGATCCTGCCTCTTGCGCGCAGTGCGGCCTGCAGGTAGTGCCACCCGAGCAACAACAGACCCGCCACGAAGAAGGCCACCGCCAGTGGTCGGCTGCCATCAGCGAAAAAGAACTCCCCGATCATCCACGTGGAGTTGGCAGCGATCCACAACACCACGGCTATCGCATGGATGAGGTCGGAACGGTCATGCCGCAACCCCCAGGCGATCCACAATGCCACGGCCACCGTGGGTGCCACCAGTGTCAGACCCGCCCAGCGCAGGTCCATCACCCAGCACAGATCTTTCAACAACCACAGAACAATGTGGAGGTTCTCTCCTTGGCGGACCTTGAACAACATGGGTGCGGTGATCGTGCAAAAGTGATCGCTCCTCACCGTTCTGCGCGCTCAGGGCGAAGGTATTTTTGTTACCATGGAAAGTATTCGGTGGCGGCAGATACTGGTCTCGGTCGTGGCCATGATGGCGTGGTTGAATGTTTCGGCATTCCATATCCGGCTTTACGGATTGGTTACGGAGCACTTCTCAGGCGATGCGATGAAGGGTGTGCAGGTGCGCTTGGTGAAGGACAGCGTGGAACGCGAGACCTACATCACCACCGGCAGTGGCAAGTACGAGATCTTCCTTGAGCGCGGATACGACTATGTCGTATGGTTCCACCGCAAGGACATGGTGACCAAGCATGTGCACATCGACGCACGGGAGATCCCCCTGTTCCCCGATGTGCCCTTCTATGAGATGGACCT
>JALOLX010000287.1 GCA_025455765.1 Flavobacteriales bacterium
AACGAACAAGGCCCCCTTCCGGAGGCCTTGCGATGATCACGCGGTGGCTGCGCCGCCCGCCAGGTTCGTTGTGGGCCTGGGCGTGAGCTTGCGCGCCGGAGGCGGCGCCTTCTGGCCGTAGAGCGGTCCCATGTAGCGGGTGTCATCGTCCAGGGCCAGGTTGAGGATGTACAGGCCGTTGAGCACGATCACCAGCACATAATCGAGCATGGTGTTCTTGCCAAAGCTCTTGCACACCTCGATCCACACCTTGGGCAGGAAGTAGAGCTGTCCGTACACGGGGATGAGGAACTTCCACGCATCGCTGGCGGGACGCCCCACGATCTTCAGGAAGACGATGACGTTGGTGACGGGGATCAACGCGGTGTAGCCTGGCTGCCCAGCCTTGGTGTAGAGGCGGTACTGTGCCAATGCCGCCACGATCACCATGAGGAAGAGGATGTAGTAGAGCACCATGCCCAATTTGGCATAGAGTGCGTCGTGTATGCTCATCAGAAAGTCCATGGCGTGCAGGTGTTTGAGGGTTTCGTAGCGGTGAATACCCAGCGGTTCCAAGATTAAGACGCAGCTGCCGGTGGGGGGTTGCCTCAACAACGCAACTCATCCACGGTGCGATGTGTGTTCATCGACCAACGGTGCGTTCGGGCCAACCAACGGCCAAACAGCGTTCGACCGATAACGCTCAGCTACGGGGCACCGCGTAGGCCTTCACCTCGCTTTCGCCGATCTCCTTCCCGCTAAGGATCACCAGGCGCTCGATGACGTTGCGCAGCTCGCGCACATTGCCGGTCCAAGGCAGCTTCTGAAGTTCCTTCAGGGCCTTGTCGGTGATCTTCTTGGGGGCGATGCCCTGTTCGCCGCACACCTGTTCGATGAAATGGGCGGCCAGCAGCGGAATGTCGTCCAGGCGTTCGCTGAGGCTGGGCACGTGGATCGGGATCACGCTGAGGCGGTGGAAGAGGTCCTCGCGGAAGTTCCCCGCCGCGATCTCCTTCTTCAGGTCCTTGTTGGTGGCGGCGATCACGCGCACGTTCACGCTGATGTCCTTGTCGCCCCCCACGGGCGTGATGCGCCCTTCCTGCAAGGCCCGCAACACCTTGGCCTGGGCCGCCAGCGCCATGTCGCCGATCTCGTCCAGGAACAACGTGCCGCCATCGGCCAGCTCGAACTTGCCCTTGCGGTCCTTGATGGCGCTGGTGAAGCTGCCTTTCATATGGCCGAACAGTTCGCTCTCAATGAGCTCGCCAGGGATGGCGGCGCAGTTCACTTCGATGTAGGGTCCGCTGGCGCGGTTGCTCTTCTGGTGGATCATGCGGGCCACGCCTTCCTTACCCGCGCCGTTGCCTCCGGTCACCAGCACGCGCGCATCGCTGGGCGCCACCTTCTCGATCATGTCGCGGATCTCCTGCAGGGCCTTGCTCTCGCCGATCATCTGCACGCCGTTGCCTTTGGCCTTGCCCACCTTGCTACGCAGCACCTTGGTCTCCTGCACCAGGTCGCCGCGGTCCAGCGCGTTGCGCACGCTCACCAGGATGCGGTTGATGTCCGGCGGTTTCTGGATGTAGTCGAAGGCGCCCTTCTTCAGCGCGTCCACTGCGGTATCGATGGTGCCGTGCCCGCTGATCATCACCACGGGTAGGTCGGCATCGTGGGCCTGCAGTTTTTCCAGCACTTCGATGCCGTCCATCTTGGGCATCTTGATGTCGCAGAGCACCAGGTCGAACTTGCCCTTCTTGGCCTTGTCCAGGCCCATGGCGCCGTCCTCGGCCTCGTCCACCTTGTGCCCTTCGTGCTCCAGGATCTCGCGCAGGGCGTAGCGGATGGCTTTTTCGTCGTCGATGAGCAGGATGTGGGCCATGGGATGCAGGTGCTGAGGCACAAAGATGGGACGGCGGCCAGAAGTGGAGGCAACGCGAACGAACTCTTCCGTCTATCTTCGAGTGACCATGATGTCCCGCACCCGTCACCGATCGATCGTTGCAGCGTTGCCGGTGCTGCTGGTCGGCGCGTCGCTGCGGGGCCAATCCCTCCTCCCCACCTGGCCCGAGCCGAACGGACCGGTCCATGCCATCGTGGAGGATACGGCGCAGGGGGTGGTGTACATCGGGGGTGGGTTCACCACGGTCGGGCGCGCGCTCAGCACCGGAACACCTGTTGATCGTACGACCGGTGAACCGATCCCAGGTCATCCACAGTTGGACAATGGAAGCGCGTTCGTTGCGGCGGATGGGAACGGCGGCTGGTACATGGCGGGTGATTTCACCTCCGTTGCCGGCCAACCGCGCAACCGCATTGCTCATGTGTTGAGCGATGGCACGTTGGGTGCGCTCGGCGCCAATGAGGGCTCCGGACTCGACAATGGCGCCGTGCATGATCTGGAATATGTGGATGGTCGCCTATTCGTGATACACCTTGGACGCCCGAACGGAGTATCGTCCACGGCGAGCTACATGGGACCGCTGGACCTGGTCACCGGGGAGCCGCTCTGGTCGCAGCCTCCCACGAACGGAACGATCCGCTCGGTGGCACCTGCTGAAGGCGGTGGCTGGTACATCGCAGGGACGTTCACGCACGTAGGCGGCGTGCGCCGGGAAGGGTTGGCGCGTGTTACGGCCAACGGAGCAGTGCATCCCTGGGACCCGCAGTTGAACGGCTCGGTCCAGAGCATAGCGCGCATCGGTGACCGGCTGTATGTGGGGGGCTGTTTCACCCGGTTCATGGGTGTTGCTACATCCACGTTCGCCGCGTTCGATGTTACCACCAATGAGCCGCTTCCGCTGGCAATGACCTTTGGTAGCTGGAACGGTCTTTCATGTGAGGATATCGCCCCGACCACTGTATTGGACTTCGGGGAGCAGCTGTACTTGCTAGGTGGGTTCGAAATGTTGAACGGTGACTGGACCGCATTTGGCAAGGGATGGATCGATGCGGATTCCGGATACACGGTCACCCCACCGATCGAGCTGGATGGCGTGATCAATAGC
>JALOLX010000288.1 GCA_025455765.1 Flavobacteriales bacterium
CTGGTCCCGATGCACCGCAGCGCTGATGAGCGGCAGCCCCGCTTGGGCAGCGTAGGCGGACATGAGCCGCTTGGCATGCAGGTCATCGCAGCAATCGAGCACCACATCAGCATCAGCGAAGAAGGCAACCTCGTCACCCGGTCGCATGAACTGCGTGACCGTGCTGATCGGGAGTTCTGGGACCAGGAGGGCCATGCGCTCCTTCGCCACGTGCACCTTCATGCGCCCCACATCACCGGCATGGTAGAGCAGTTGGCGGGGAAGGTTGGATACTTCCACGATGTCGCCATCGACAAGCTGAAGGTGCGCTATGGAACGATGCCGCAACAGGGGCAGCACTGCGGTGCCGATGGCCCCCACCCCCACCACCGTAAGGCGCAACGCAGAACGGTCCATGGGGCCAAGTTAACGCCCATGGACCGCGCTGTTGAGGAAGGCCGTTCAGCCCTCTGTGTTGTAGGTTACGTCGAAGCTGCCGCTCACCGTGCGTACAACACCGTTCTGAGCATTGATCAGGTCGGCCTCGAAGCTGCCCTTCAACCGGCGTGATGCGGCATCGTGCTGCTGGATGGTGAGCTCTCCCGTGGTGTTCTGTCCGGTAGCGAACGAGGCTCCGTTCTGCATGTACAGAAGGGCATTTTCGGCTTCGGTAATGGCGTGTACACCCACACCAAGCGTATCAAGCTGAAGGACGATGGATGAACCGGTGAGGTCGAAGCCGGAGATCATCGCTGATGTACCATCACCCACTGCGAGCACCTGCGCACTGGCGCAAAAGGTGCCATCGCCGGTATTGGCTTGGAGCCTGGCCCCGTCGGTGCCGCACGAAGATGGGATGACGCCGAGGTCCTGGGCCACATCAGTGGCATCCTTGGCACAACCGATGAACAACAGGGCGATGATCGCGAGGGAGAGGGAATGGAGCGGTCGCATGGGAAGCTTGGGTCCGCTGTGCGGATGGCTGTTCTACGGGATCCATGGACCGATGGATACACAAAGCCCCGGACCGTAGCGTACGATCCGGGGCTTGATGAAGTGATCTATGCTTAGCGAAGCACTACTCGCAGAGCCTTGCTGCCTTCGCTGTGCCGCACGTGCAGCACATATTCACCGGCGCTGAAGCCCAAGGTGGGCAATGCAACAGGACCGGCGGTATTGGCAGCGACGCGCTGGCTGAGCACGATACGACCAGCAATGTCCATCAGCTCCAGATCAACGGTGCCGAACGTGGCAGGCAGTTGCACGAAGACCTGATCATCGGCCGGATTGGGCCACAAGCCGAAGCCTTCGCCATCCACTGCTTCCACGCCCACATTGCCGACGCTCACCTCCACTTCGGTACGGGGGCCTTCGCAGACCACGCTGGGCGCTTCCACCTCCCAATCGTAGAAGAAGTAGAAGTAAGCCGTAGCGTTGGCGCCGGTCACCGTGCTGCTGGTGATGCTGCCAAAGGTGCCGAGGGCGTAGGGATAGCTGGGGTTACTGCCCAGACCATCGCGCCACAGCTGGGGGTTGCCACCCACCACACGCAGGCCGTAAGGACCACCGGCGGGCACATCGTAGTTGAGCGTAACACGGCTCTCGCCATTGGGAATGTTGTACACCCCCGTGGCCAACGTGGCTCCAGTGGTGCGGTCCACCAAGGCGATGGTGCGGTTGCCTGCACCGTTCGCGAAGACCTTCACGGAACGGATCGTGAAGTCCTCGTTGGCTTGGAACACCTGGAAGTTGTCCGCGTTGGTGTGGAACGCGCCAGGCATCGCGGTCTGCAGTCGGTTCGCAGGTCCACCGAACGCTTCACCACCACCGTGGGTGATGGCATCGGCCACCCAGAACGAGGTGAGGTCATTCACGACGGGCGTGGTGAAGGCATTGCCGGTACCCAGCAGGTTACCTCCCGAGGCTGCATCGTACCAACGCACATCACTGCCCGTGGCAAAGAGGTCAGCGGTACCGGGTACGGGGATCACCACACCGTCCGCAGTGGGGGCATCAGGTGCTTCGAGCACTTCCACCTCGATCGCCGCGCTGGTGAACTCGCCGCAGTTGCCTTCGATGGTCACCGTGTACGTTCCAGAGGTGCTCACTTGCACGGTCTGGGTGGTGGCACCATTGCTCCATGCATATGCTGCAGCCGTGCTACTGGTGAGCTCCACCACGCCACCTTCGCAGAAGACCGCTTCCCCTGTGAGGGCCACGGTCGGCGTCTCATCCGGGCTGTCGAGCACCGCAATGCTCGATACACCAGAGCAGCCGGACCCGTCATCGATGGTGAGGGTGTAGATGCCAGCCTCTGCCACGGAGATGCTCTGGGTGTTGGCACCCGTGCTCCAGGTGTAGTTGAAGCCTGCATTGCCCGTGAGGGTCACCTGATCACCGGCGCCGCAGAGGACAGCCTCCCCATCGGTGGTGATCTCCACGCTGGGGCTGATGCACGTGCCTTCGATCACGGTGATGGACTGATCAACGGCCACATCGGTGAAGGTCTCCACCAGGCCGCTGGGCCAACGCACGGTAACCGTGGGGATGACCGTATTGGCACCGACACCGAAGTTGCAGGCGAAGGAAGTGACCATGCCGTAGCTCTCACCTGAACGCACCTCGCGGATCTGCGTACCCCAGGGACCTTCAATGGTCACACGGGCACCGATCGCATCGATGTTGCTCTCCACACCCACCAAGCGCACGGTGAGCCAGTGGTTGTTGTTGCCGTTGTTCAGCCAGAGGCGATCGGGGTTGGCCTGATCAGCGCTCACGTAGCCGTCGCCGTAGCTGGCGAAGACATCCTGGAAGCCATCGTTGTTCAGGTCGCCCGTGGCGAAGCTGTGCATCACATCACCAGCAGGGAACAGGTTGCTCACGGCACTGAAGGTCTTGTTCCCATTGTTGCGGAAGAAGCGCTCGATGCCTCCGGCGATCATCAGGTCCAGGAAGCCATCGTTGTCCATGTCCACGAACTTGCTCTGCAGGAAGAAGCCGGTG
>JALOLX010000289.1 GCA_025455765.1 Flavobacteriales bacterium
GGGTCGAGGCCCATGAGCTTCATGTTGGCCAGGCCCACCACGCTGAAGGCCTCGTTCAATTCCACGAAGTCGATGTCGCTCATCTTCAACCCGGCCTTTTCCACTGCGCGGGGCAATGCTTTGGCGGGGGTGGTGGTGAACCACTCGGGGGCCTGCTCGGCATCGGCATAGCTCACTACGCGCGCCAGCGGCTTCAGTCCGAGCGCCTTGGCCTTGTCAGCGCTCATCAGCAGCAACGCAGCCGCACCGTCGTTGATGGTGCTGGCGTTCGCAGCGGTCACCGTGCCTTCCTTGGTGAACACCGGCTTCAACGCTGGCACCTTGTCGAACACCACGTTCTTATATTCTTCGTCCTCGTTCACCACCACGTCGCCCTTTCGGGTCTTTACGGTCACGGGGACCACCTCGTCGGCGAACTTTCCTGCTGCCCATGCGGCGGCACTGCGCTTGTAGCTCTGGATGGCGAAGGCATCCTGCTCCTCGCGGCTGATCTTGTGCTCAGTGGCGCAGAGATCGGCGCAGACCCCCATGGCCTGCTGGTCATACACGTTCAGCAGACCGTCCTTCACGATGCCATCAATGAGCTGGCCGTTACCATAGCGATAGCCGTAACGCGCCTTTTCCACATAGTAGGGCGTTTGGCTCATGCTCTCCATACCACCGGCCACCACCACGTCGGCATCACCCAGCAAGATGTCCTGAGCAGCCATCATCACGGCCTTCATGCCACTGGCGCACACCTTGTTCACTGTGGTGCAGGCCACTTCGTTGGGCAGTCCAGCGAACTTCGCGGCCTGGCGCGCAGGTGCCTGGCCCAGGTTGGCCTGCAGCACACTCCCCATGATCACTTCCTGCACCTGGTCGGGTGAGATGCCCGCCTTTTCAACAGCGCCCTTGATGGCGGTGGCACCCAATTGGGTGGCGGGTACTTCGGCGAGGCTGCCGCCAAAGCTGCCCATGGGGGTGCGAACGGCGGATACGATGACGACTTGGTTGGCCATGGCTACAGGGGATGGGTGTTTTTTCGCGGTGCAAAGGTAGCCTGTCGAGAAAGATCGATGGCCGTATCGAAGCGGCCTTCTATATTTGCGGCCCCGGTGACCGACCGGGACCGTTCCTTGAAGCTTGGAGAGGTGGGTGAGTGGCTTAAACCAGCAGTTTGCTAAACTGCCGTACTGGGTCAACCGGTACCGGGGGTTCGAATCCCCCCCTCTCCGCAGATAGCTGGCCGGATGTCCGTGCGACCTCCGGCCGCGTCATTTAAGGCCCTCCCTTAGGTGATGCAAGCTGGAAGGTCAGGCGCGCATGCGTCGACCAGTGGAGTTCATTCGGGGCGTAGCGTAGCCCGGTATCGCGTCCCGCCTTAGGGCGGGAAGGTCGTCAGCCGAATACGTGGAAAGGAACTTCGGGGCGTAGCGTAGCCCGGTATCGCGCCGACAAAAAAAGAGCCGACTTATGGTCGGCTCTTTTTGCGTTCGATGTTTACAGTTTACATCATCGAGTCGGAAAGCACAGGCCGCTGGTATTACGGGCATACGGATGACCTTGCCGACCGTTTGTCACGGCACAATGGGAACCGTTCGAAAGCGACGAAAGGCAGGGGCCCATGGAAGGTGGTAGCTACAAAGACGTTCCCGAGCAAGGGCGAAGCGATGGCCTTCGAGCTGGTGCTCAAGCGTTGCAAGCGGCGGGATCTGGCGTTACAGCGGATGCAAGGGGCGTAGCGTAGCCCGGTATCGCGTCCCGGAGCTGGTGCTCAAGCGTTGCAAGCGGCGGGATCTGGCGTTACAGCGGATGCAAGGGGCGTAGCGTAGCCCGGTATCGCGTCCCGACCAGGTCGGGAAGGTCGTCAGTTGGATCTGGCCGCCCCGACAGCAGAGAAGCCGACCTTTGGTCGGCTTCTCTGCATCTTGAGCTATTGTGTGGCCTGGTATCGCGTCCCCGCTCTGTAGCGGGAAGGTCGTCAGTTGGATCTGGCCGCCCCGACAAGAAGAAGGTCAGCCCTGAGGGTCGGCCTTTTTCGTGGCATCTTTGCGGCCGTTGATCCCGTAAAGTAGACGGTCACAGGTTCGAATCCTGTCGGGATCGCCCCCGGTCACCCTGCCCAGAGGTGCCGTTCAAGCCACCTGCCGAGATCCATCGGATCCCAGGCCCTGCTGGTCGAAATGTTGATGTTTTGTGAGGAACCACGCGGGTTCTGTGTGCGTTCATGGGCCAACTTCACACCCCGAAGTCCCGACCTCACCGACCAACGACCGACCGCCCATGTACGTCATCTCCCGGACCCTCGTCGCGTTGCTCCTTGCACTGCTACTGCCTTCCTCCGCAGCAGCAGTGACCTACTATGTCTCACCCACCGGCTCGGATGCCAACAACGGCACCAGCCAAGCCACCCCCTGGCGAAGCATACAACGCGTCCTGCAGGTGGTATTCTCGCTTCAGCCTGGTGACCAGGTCCTCTTTGAGCGGGGAGGCACCTTCCGAGGGGAACTCATCATGCCCAACTCCGGGAACAGCAGCACACCGATCACCATCGGAGCCTATGGCACAGGCGCCGCGCCCATCATCAGCGGAAGTGAAGTGGTCAGCAATTGGGTGCAGCATAGCGGTAACATCTGGCGGGCGCCCTTCTCCACAGCGGTGAAGCACCTCTATGTGAATGGTGCTCGGCAGACCCTGGCACGCTTCCCTAACACGGGGTGGCTGCGCAACGATGTAGGCAGCGGAACCACCCTTACGGACGCCGCGCTCACCCAGGCCAATGGCTACTGGAACGGGGCTACGTTGGTCGTACGCAGCACCAACTGGTCCTATGATGCTCCCACGGTGACCTCGTTCAGCAACGGCACGCTCACGTTCCCGAACATCTACTACAACCTCGGCAGCAACGATTGGGGCTACTTCCTGTGCAACAAGTTGAGCGAGCTCGATGCCCCGGGCGAGTGGTTCCACGATGTGGCCAGTGGGCAGCTGTACCTGTGGGCCCCGAACAACGCCAACCCGAACAGCCTGCAAGTGGAGGCCTCCGTGCGCGAACGAGGGATCAATGTCTATTGGAGCCGTCAGTTCGTCACAATCCGCGACGTGGCGTTCCAGCATCAGCACTTGGCCGGTATCTGGTTGGACGGTGCGTCGAACATCATCATTCGGGAATGCGCGTTCCGCGAACTGTACCACGGTCTGCGTACGGTGGGCACCAATTGTCAGTACCTGAACAACACGTTCAACAACACCTACGCTACTGGGGCCAAGATGCTGGACAATGGTGCGCTGTTCAGTGGGAATACCCTCACGGACATCGCCATGGTGCCGGGCTTGGGCGAGAGCAACTGGGGTTACTTCGGTGTGCGTACGGTAGGCTTTGGCAACATCGTGCGCAACAACCGGGTGACCAATGTGGGGTACATTGGGGTGGTGGTGGACAAGGACGTTCTTGTGGAGCGTAATGTGGTGCGCAATGCCACGGCCATTCTCAACGATGGAGGAGGGATCGCCTTTGATAACTGCGACGGTGCCATCATCCAGGACAACATCGTGCTCGACGCGATCGGAAGTCTCGAGAGCGCTGCTCCGAATTTCATTCCCGCAGGTAAGATCTGCCACGGCATCTATTTCGGCAACACGGTGATCAAGAACACCATCGTGCGCCGCAACACAGCCGCCAATTGCGAGGGCAGCGGTCTTCACGTGGACCATACCATGGTATCCACGGGCAATCAGATCCGGGACAATGTGCTCTTCAACAACAAGGTGCAGATGAGCGTGTCGGACTATTCCAACTACAACGGTCCAGGGGCTGCACCGCCCTACCATGTGCCGAGCTTCAATGGCATCTACTCCGGTAACGTGCTCTACTCCGCAGCTGCCGATCAGTTGTGCATGAAGCAGTACAGCGTGTATTCGCCGAACATGGTGGACTATGGCACGTTCACCAACAATCGCTACTTCAGCCCTTACGAAGAGCTGAGCATTCTGTTCTTCAGCACCAACGGCGGGGGGCAGAAGCTCTTCACCCTTGAGCGTTGGCAGGAGGAGCGCTCAGAGGATGTGGGGTCCACCCGAAGTCCGCTGCGTTCCAGCATGTACAGCACGCTGAACGAGCTATCGGGCAACCTGATGACGAGCGGCAACTTCACCACTGGCGTTGCAGGGTGGGGGGGCTGGCCCACCAACGCACAGGTGACCTGGGACCAGACCCAATTGGACAATGGCTGTTTGCGTGCCAACCTGCCCAACAACAGTGTCTATCCCGAGTTCAGCATGCGCTCGCCGGACCTGTACAGCATCCAGAACGGACAATGGTACCGTATGCGCTTCTCCGTACGCGCCAACAACCACGGTACGCTGCGGGCAGGGGTGAAGGGCAGCTCCCAACTGACCAGTGGGAATACCATCCATGAGCGACGCATTCCATTCGACACGGAACGGCGCGATGTGGAGTTCTACTTCCAAAGTGGGATGACGGACCAGGGCATGGCCCAGTTCATCAACCACTGGACCGAGCCACAATATTGGTTGGATAATGTGCAGGTACATCGGGTGCAGGTCCAGCCGGTGAACCCGCTGAACGACCATGTCCTGCTCTACAACGAGCAGACCGTGGAGCAGAGCGTCAGTCTTCCGGCAGGTTGCTGGAGCGACGTGAACGGTGTGGTGCTCAGCGGCAGCATCACCCTTCAACCGTTCAGTTCCAAAGTGGTGTACCGGATCCCCGGCGAAGGCTGCGATGTGGTGTCGCCACAATTCTCGGTCGGTGCGCGCGTGAAGCTTGGTGGCGCCCTCAACTGGGGTACAGGCATCATGCGTAGCGACCTGCGGACCATGGGCATCATTCCAAGCAGTGAGCCCTACACGGCGATGGGCTATACGTTGGAGAACGCTGGTGTGACCGTGCCTGTTGCAGGTGACCGGCGATGCAGCCATCGTGGATTGGGTGGTGCTTGAGCTGCGCAATGCGGACGGTAGCTTCACCATGGCCGGTGCGCGTGCCGCTTTGGTGAAAGCCAACGGTGAGGTGGTTGCGCCGGACGGATCGGCTCAGGTGCTGTTCACGGTTCCCACGGCAGGCAAGCACCTCGTTGTGCGCCACAGGAACCACCTGCCTGCGATGACGGCCTTCCCGCTGGAGAGCAACGCGCAAGTGGTGGATATGACGGCATCGACCACCACGCTGTACGGCATCGAACCGGTCCAGAGCGGCAGCGGGCAACGTGCCTTATGGCCGGGTGATGTGAGTGGGGATGGTGTGGTACGGTATTCGGGTGCCAACAACGATCGCGACCGGGTACTGGTGGCCATCGGTTCGGTGATCCCGAGCAGTACGGTGGCCGGTTATCGCACTGAGGACGTCAACATGGACGGTTGGTCGAAGTATTCCGGTGGTGGCAACGACCGGGACTTCATCCTCACCACGGTGGGCGGCTCCATCCCCACGGCCGTACGTGCTGAACAGCTTCCTTGATCAGATCCGTTCCACCTCTTCAGCGAGGAGCCAACCTTGGCTGCCGTTGGCAAGGCGCACTTCCAAGCGACCGTCCTGCGCGGTGAGCAGTTGCACTTTGGTGCCTCGGTGGATGACGAACAGGACCGTTCCTCGGTCGGTCGGCTCGCTGCGGACTTCCACACGGGGAG
>JALOLX010000290.1 GCA_025455765.1 Flavobacteriales bacterium
AAGGTCTACGGTGGAACGGGTCATGCGCTGAACATTCGGAGGTGACCGGTCGTGGTCTCCTCGGCCTGTAAAGATCGGCTGGCCAATGCGAATGCGCCCCGCATAAGCCTGGCGTGTTCTTCAGGCCCCATGGCGACCAGCTTTTGCAGCACCGCGGTGAACGCTTCCGGCCGATCCAAGGGCAGGTCCCAGCCAGCCTCTTGTGCCTCCAAGCCCTTCCATGGTGTACGGTCACTGATCAACAGAGGGCGGCCTGAACTGAGTGATTCGAGCATGCTGTGCCCGAAATTTTCGCCCAAGCTGGGCATGTAGGTGACGTGTCCCTTCGCCAGTAGTGCGGACACCTGATCAGGCGTCACCTCACCATGCCACTGCACCCGTACATGGGATGGCAACGTCGCGATCGATCGCTGGCATTGTTGCCAGTAGCCTTCATCGTACACCGTGCCGTACAGGTCCAAGCGGACATCTCCGGTCAATGTGCGCAATCGTTCAATGGCGAAGAGGGTATTCTTCTCCTTGGCGATACGCCCCACGCTCACCAAGCGTAACTCACCCGGCTGCTTGGCGATCGGCAGCGGCGCGGTGCGCTCCAGCTTCCTCCCCAAGTTGGGCACCAGATGCACCTTGGCGTCCCGTCCGATCCAACGCTTCACGTCCTCCACCTCTTCGGCACTGGTGGCCTGGAACTCCACTCCTTTGAAGCAGCCGGTGGTGCGCATGAGCAACAGCAGCAGGCGCTTCAACACCGACTTCTGCACCATGACACCCGCCGCCAGCATGCCACGTACCGCCACGATCCGGCGTTGGTCGCTGCCACGCAAGAGCCAAAGCGGCAGCAAACTGCTCCACCGC
This sequence comes from Flavobacteriales bacterium, assembly GCA_025455765.1. Classification (GTDB taxonomy): domain Bacteria; phylum Bacteroidota; class Bacteroidia; order Flavobacteriales_F; family PHOS-HE28; genus PHOS-HE28. Next base: position 856 of record JALOLX010000290.1, read on the forward strand.
GACCACATCCCGTTGATGTAAATGGCATCCCACTTCCGCTCGCGCAGCAAGGCCTTCCACTGTCGCACGTTCCTTCCCGCAGGCGATGTGTACCAAACGCGTTCTGCCCCATCCTGCGTGGTCCAGCGGTCGGTCAACAGGTCCGCTGGTGCGTTGGTCGCTGTGTAGTCGCGGTCGCCGGTCACAATGTGGAAGTCGATGGCGCCCTGTAGATGATCCACCAGGTTCACCAGACTGCGTACCGGACCACCAGCCTTGAAGAATGGCTTGTACCAGTCGATGAACACCAGCACCTGCGGCTTCATCGGTCCTGGAGGATGCGTTGAAGGGTGAGGGCCCAATGCTCCGGCGTCCACGACTCGGCCCGTGCCCGGCTGGCCGTGCCCATCGCCCTCAGTTCATCATCGCTGCAGCGTACCATCGCGCCCAAGGCGGCGGTCCATGCGGCCACGTCCGTGGCAGGAACGCGCGCCCCGTTCGTGCCGGGCTCGAGGAAGCGCTCTGCGGCACCTACGGCATCGCTCAGCAACAACGGCATGCCTGCCGCAGCCTGCTCGTGCACCACCACACCCCATGGCTCGTAACTGCTCGGCAGCACGAACATACCGGCCTTCGCCATTTCGGCGGGCAGCTCGCTCACCTGCTTGAACCCGTGGTGATGGATGCGCGGATGGCGTCCACTGGGCGATGCAGCAACTTGGGCGTGCAGCTCTCCGGTACCGATCAAATGCAGCTCCCAATCACCGGCATCGCCCGCATCGCACAAGGCGGCGAAGGCATCGCAGAGCACCTGCTGGCCCTTGGTGGGGATGTAGCGCGCCACGCAGAGGAAGCGGTGCGGCCAGGTGCCGGTGCGCTGAGCCAACAAGGTGTCGCCCAACGCAAGGAAGCGCTCGGTATCTGCACTGTAGAACCCGCTGTGGATGCGGAAGGCGGGGAACCCGAGCAGGCGCGCATAGGCCGTTTGGCGTGCTCCTGTGGCCCACGCATGGCTGAAGGTGAAGGGCATCCAGAACCGCGAAGCCAACACCGAAACCCACTGCCGCGCGCTGCCGGTCCAGGCGGTATCGAAGCTCATTACCGTAGGAACGCGACGGCGCTGCACGGCCCTACATACAGCGAGGTAGTCCTTGTCCACCCACCCGCTGGTGATGACCAGATCGGGCTTCAGGTCATGGGCCAACTGGAGCAGTGCGGCGCGGTCGTACTGGCGGCGTTCGTACAGGTGGATGCCGGCGTCGGCCGCGAGGGTGAACGGCGCTTCATTGTTCACCGGCCAGCGCACCACATGGAAGGTGGCGCCCAGACTGCGCACGGCCGCTTGGAAGCTGGCGAGCACGTAGGGTGCCAGCTCGGTGTAGAGCACCAGGATCGTGGGACGGCCGGTCGGCATGCGGCCAAAGGTACCGGGGCGGCGGGATCAGCGACCCATGCGGGGGAACACCTCGCTCACCCGCTTGCCCTTGGCGAACTCCCAACGGTACTGCCTGATCCACCACAGCAGCAATGGAACGCCCACGATGGTGGGCCAGAGCCACTGCAACCAGAGCGGTTTGATGAACGTGAGGTTCACCGCGCTGAAGGCGGATACGGTGGCAATGTAGGCCCCGATAAAGCCGCTCATGTGCATGTACACCCAGGCCCGCTTGTCCACCGAGCGCTTGTAGAACTGGTGTACGTTGCGCCAAACGATGAACAGTCCGATGGAGCCGAAAATGAAGAAGATGACGCCGGCGTTGGAGGCGCTGCCGAACGCCAAATTGAGCGCGCCCCAGAGGAACAGGGCTAGGTTAACGACCGCCGCTATCCCGTGGAGCAGAAAGTCCCCCTTGGCCATGCGTTGTCCTTCGTGCAGCTTCTTGAGGGCCAGTGAGCGGTAACCTGAAGCCGCCAGGTGAAAGCTGAAGACCGCCACCAACGCCATCAGTGGGTTGGGGCGCACGATGCCGGCAATGATCGCCGTGAGGCATACCACGAGCATGCTGTAGAAGAAGAGCTTCCCCCAGCGGCGGTGGGCCTGGCTGCCCTTGGCAGCGGCCATGGCCAGCGGTGCTACCACAAAGGCGAAGATGCCGGCGAGCTGGTGGAGGAAGAGGATGGCGGACATGGGGCTGCAAGCGCATCGTGTGCACGTTGCCATCCGTAGCGGTGAACTGCATCACATACAGCCCGTAGCTCAGTTGGGGGAGTTGCAGCGTGGTTGATGTACTGTTGAGTACACCGTTGTGCACCGTGCGGCCAATGGCATCCATCAACGTCCATGAACTGAACATTGCATCGCTCCCCTCGATGGAAATGGCACATCCGGAGCATGTAGGGTTCGGTGCGATACGGAAGCGGCTTAATAGGGTTTCTGTAACGCTCACTGGGTCGAAGGTCGTGTTTACTTGCGCTCCTTGTGTTGATCCCTCAAGACTAGTACGGATGAGATGGAATGCGGCAGGACCAGGGCCATAGCCCTCCGAAGTTCCGCCGATCAGGAATCCATCCGCAGTGCTACAGATCGAACGTCCTTCATCATTCTCTGTGGTCCCGAAGGTGAGGCCCTGTTGGAACCAGCCTTCCGCCTCTGTAAGTACGAGGTAAACATCCCCACCGCCAAGTCCGAAGGCTTTGGTGTAGCCGATCACGGCCAAGCCTCCGTCCGGTCGTTCCACCGCACCATAACCTTCCAAATCATCGGATTGGCCATATACGCGTTTCCAAAGTTGGGTACCAGTGGCTGAAAATCGAGCTATGTAAAGCTGTTCATGCAGCCCCCCTTCGCGTGTACTGCCAGTTACAAGCAGATCACCATTGGATAGCACAGTAACACCATGTGCGGACTCGCTGCTGTCTGAAGGGAGGATCACTTGCCAAGCAGCACTCAAGTCGCTGTTGAACTTGATCAGGAACGCGGCGTTCCGGTCAGTCCCGTGCCGGGTGCCAGCAACAAAAAGTTCGCCATCTCCTCCAACAGCAAGCGACGCAGGAGCTTCATCCTCCTGAGTTCCCCAGTTCTGCGTTGCTTGTATTTCGCCGCTTTGTTCCAAATTTTGAAGCTGGACATCTCCGCCTCCGGTCGCATAAGAATGGACCACCGTAGTCCATCCAGATGCTGTGGCCACGATACCGATGCCAAATTCCCAAGCTGGCGGTCCATAGGTTCTTTCCCAGGTCTGTTCGCCAGCGCTGTCGAAGCCCCAAACACGTACATCATAGTCCCCATTTGATGCATTCGAGACCGTGCCTACTACTACATGTCCAGCAGGGTTACTTGCCGAACTTCGTGCAACATCCACTCCTAGACCACCCAAGACGTGAGAACGGAGTATGTTACCGTCATCGGCCAATAGAAGAACGTATGCATCGCCACCGCCAGGTCCGAAGCTTCCTGTTGAACCCACTGCGAGGAACGTGCCGTTAGGAAGGGCGGCTACGTGTGCCAGCCGATCTGTACCCAAACCGCCATAGGTGCGTTCCCAGTATTGGCCATGTACCAGACCCAGCGATCCACTTAGCGTCAACAGGAGCATCGCGCTGCGACGAACCCTGCTCTGCTGAGGATCTTTCGATGTACGGTTCTTCGAGCTCATGATGTTGCGCCAAGGTAAAGACAATTGAGGGCGGAGGAACGGTCAAGTGGATCCGTGGCTGGCCGGATGAGCCTGTTGGTCCTTGGTACCTTTGTTCCGTGAAACCTGCCTACCTCCTGAACGCGCTCATCCTTCTCGCGGTGATCGTGGCTATCGATCTTTACGCGTACAAAGGCTTGAACACAGCCCTCGGTAATCATAGCCTGATCTTGCGGCGTATGGTCCGGTTCGTTTACTGGTTCGTATCCATCGGTATCCTGTCGGTCATCATCTACAGTGTGGTGACCATGCAGAATCCGCAGGTGAAGCGCGACCACAGTTGGGCCTTCAGTCTGGTGGCCCTCTTCCTGCTCTTCTTCCTGCCCAAGTTGGTGATGGTATTGTTCCATGGCATGGACGATCTCTTGCACTTTGGACGCTGGCTTTGGGCCAAGTTGCTGCCTGGTGTCGTGGATGGATCGGGCGAACAGATCGATCGGGTGCGTTTCCTCAGTCAGCTGGGGTTGATCCTCGCTGCCATTCCGTTCACTGGTGTCCTTTACGGTGTCACAAAGGGACGCAGTCGCTTCAACGTGGCGCGTGTGCCGGTTCGGTCTTCGCGCCTTCCGGAGGCCTTTCATGGTCTGCGCATAGTGCAGATCAGCGACATGCATTT
>JALOLX010000291.1 GCA_025455765.1 Flavobacteriales bacterium
TCGCGTGCGCTGCGGTCCACTTGGCCACAGCCCAGGATACGCTCAGCTTGGAGCGTGCCATTCAATTGGCCCTGGCCAACGAACACGGTATCCGGATCGCGCGCAACGAGGTCGCCCTCGCTGAGGCCCAGGCCACCGCTGGCAACGCAGGATTGCTTCCGCGCGTGGATGCCAGTGGGCGTGGCACTTACAGCAACCAGAACACCAGCCTGGATTTTGTGGAGGGCATTCCCGATGTGGAACGCAACGGTGTGGTGAACACCGCGCTGAGCGGCCAGCTGGGGTTGAGCTACACGGTGTTCAATGGAGGCGGCAACTTCGCCAACTTGGAACGCGCTCAGCTGAACGCCCAACTTGCGGATATCCGCTCCCGCGCACAAGTGGAAGGCACGCTCACCCAGGTGATCGCGCTCTACTATGCCCTTGCCGCGCTGGAGCAGGACGTAGCCATCACAGCGCGGATCCTGGCGATCTCCAACGATCGCTACGCCCGGCAGGAGGGGAAGGCTGCGCTCGGTGGAGTGGGAAGGCTCGAACTCCTGAATGCTGCCGTGGACCTGCGTACCGATAGCAGCACCTACCTCCTTGCCCTGCAACGCCGAGAACGCAGCGCACGCGATCTTAACGTGCTCATGGGCTTGGCACCGGATACGCCGGTGAAGGTGGCCGCCACCACGGCCTACGCGCAGGGGCTGGCGCAGGAGCAACTTGTTCAGGAAGCGCTGCAGGGCAACGTGCAACTGGCGTCGGCCACGGCTCAGCTGCGTGCGGCCGAAGTAGACCAACGCATCACCAAAGCCCTGCGCTGGCCCCGACTGGATCTGACCGCCGCGTACGGTGTGAACGATCAGCAGAACGGGGTTGGACTTGTGCTCGGCACCTATACGGAAGGCTTGAACGCCGGTCTTTCACTCAGCGTGCCGATCTTCGATGGTGGCCGCATCAACACCCAGGCGGAACAGGCCAGGCTGAGGGCTGAGAACGCCGCGTTGGCCGAGCAGCAGGCGCGCTTGCAGGTGGAACGCGATGTACGCAATGCCTACACCACATGGGTCAGCCAGCGCGAGATCCTGCGCATGCAACGGGAAGCGGTCAGCACTGCGAAAATGAACTTCGATCGCACACGTGAACTGTTCCAGAGCGGTCAGCTCACCGGGCTGCAGTTCAGGCAGGCGCAGCTTGATCTGGCCAACGCCGAGCGCCAGGCCGTGGTGGCCGGATTCGACGCCAAGGTGGCCGAGCTCACGCTGCTGCGCGCCAGTGGTGGCCTACTCCCCGCCCTGGGCGTCGGGGAGCTCGTTCGCTGATCGGTTCCAGTTCTTCCGGAACAACACTTCGAAGGTGGCACCGGTGTCGCCACTGTGGGTGTGCAACGAGCCGTTCATCTGTTCGGCCAATGCCTCCACGATCTCCAAGCCCAGCTTGCCCTCACGCTCGATCCGGCCCACGTCCAATCCCTTGCCATTGTCCCGTACCAGCAGGCGATGCAGTTCGCTGTCGACCGCCTGCACCGTAATGTCCACGTGTCCGCCGGTGGCGTAAGGGAAGGCGTGCTCGTAGGTGTTGGTGACCAGCTCGCACAAGATGATCCCTAGTTCGATGGCCGTATCCTGATCGGCCTTCACGCCCTGCGCCTGTACCTCGTGGCTCACCGATCGCCGCAACGGCTCGTGCATCTGTGCGAGTGCTGCGATCAACTGTTCGAAGAACTGCTGCACGTCCACGTTGCGCAGATCTTTCAGGTCGTACATTTTGTGGTGGACGAGAGCGATGATGTCGATCCGTCGCTTCCCCCGCAGGAACTCGCTGCGTACGGGACCTTCCTCCAGGCGTGAGGCTTGCAGGTTGAGGAGGCTGCTCACCACCTGCAGGTTGTTCTTCACCCGGTGATGCACCTCGCGGTTGAGCACATCCCGTTCACCGGTGGTCTTGTTCAGCCGCCGCTCCAACGAGCGGATCTTCTTGGCAGTCTGGCGCACCCGCTCACTCCGGTTCCGACTTCGGATCGCGATCCAGAGCAGGAGGATGCCGATCACCACCAGCAGGGCCGATCCCACGATGAGCGCCAGTCGCTCAGCGCTCACCCAATCGTTCACGAAGTCGGGCTCCAACAGAAGCATCGCATACAACAGAGCGCCGTTCAATGCATGCTCCTCCACCTTGGCCATGCGCTCCGTATCGCCATCCTTTAGCATGAACACGAGATCGCTGGCAGGGTCCATTACGCGTGCCACCAGCTGTGCTGCTGCGCTATCATCCACGCTCTCCGCGCTGGAGCGCGTATACCCCAGAACGTTCCGGCCTGCATCGAACAGAATGCCATCCAAGGCGCCATACGCCAAGGTCCGTGTATCCAGCCACCGCGATCGCTGCAGGTCCACTTCGAACATCAGCACACGCAAGGGAAGGTCTTCACCACGCGCCCGCAGCAATTGCGCCACCTGAAGCACGATGTGCCCGTCCTGGTCCGCGGTCAGGTTCCACGCTGCCGCGCCTTGATTGTCCTCCAAGGCCTTGGCGAACCAGGTCTCACGCCGGGGATCGCGTGCTTCATCGGCCAGTCGCAGACTGTCATAGCCCGGATGTTCCTCGCTGCGATAGGATTCGATCGCCGGACCCTCCGTCGAGCCTTTGTACACCCTGCGCTCCATCACACCACTGGGGCCGCGTAGCAGCGCGATCTCATCGCCCCATTGGTCCGCAAGGGATATCCGCTGGATGCTGGGATGGGATGATAGGAGCGGTTCCCACCGCATGTACAATTGCTGTTCGTTCAGTGAGTCAATGTCGGGAATGGCTAAGACCTCTTCTCCGAGCTCCTGCTCCATCCCCAGGAAGAACCCATCAAGCCGCGCATGGAAGGCGTGTTCCTGTGCCGCGAGATAATGCTCGGTCAATCTGGAACGGCGGGCTTCGATCTGCGCATAGGCCCACAGCGCCACAGCAATGCCACCCACCAACACCACCCCGCGTTCCACGGTGGTGTTGGTGAGGTCCACCTGCACATCATCACTGCGCAACTGTTCCGGTGTCAGGCGCTGCGGTCTGAAGAAGATGCCGTTCACGCGTCCGTTCAGGATGGCCCCCGCTCTTATGCAGGTGTCGGCTTCGAAGATCTCCACAGTAAGTCCCTGGTAGATCAGATCGACATGCAATGCCACCCGCTGGTCATGAGCCTCGGTGTTCTCCAGGCGGATCAGCAGCTCGCTCGGCTTGCCCGTTGGATGACGCCACCGGTAGGCCACGTCAACACCATTGATGCGGCCTTTCTCCACCAGCTGTGCGTGTGCACACAGGCCTGCGGTGAACGCCACGAAGAGAAGGAGGGATCGCGCCATCAGGGACGAAGATCGGCCATCGCTTGGATCGCTCGTTCGATGGCTTCGTCATTCACGTCCAAATGGGTGACGAAGCGCAGCGTGGAAGGTCCGAACGGGAGCGCTCGTACACCCGCCTGGGCCA
>JALOLX010000019.1 GCA_025455765.1 Flavobacteriales bacterium
CAAGGTGAAGCCGATCTGGTGAAGGCCCACGCCGAGTTCTATCACACCGTGCTCGAGGAGGCCCTCGTCTGACCAACGTGGCATCCATCAACGGAATGTTGGGCCACGCTAGCCGGTCAGTGCTGGCGGTGGTCATGCTGGTCACCATGGTGGTGGCCTGCCGCAAACCCGAGGAGGACCTGGGTCTTGACCTGCTGCCCGCTGAGGAGCTCGGTTCGGGCGTGGAGACCGTGGCCGTGCGTGCCTACACACGGGCCGATACCGCCATCCGCACCAGCGGGCTCACCCGTCAGTTGCTCGGCTCCTACCTCGATCCCCAGTTCGGGCTGTCGCGGGTGGGCACCGTGTTCCAACTGCGGTTGTCGGTGAACAACGTGGGTGCCGGCCAGAACAACAGCGGTCTGGTGGCGGATAGTGTGGTGCTCGCCCTTCCCTTTGATGGATCCACACTGCCCTACGGAGGCACCGATGCGCAGGTCTTTCAGGTCTTCGAGGTCACAGAGGCACTGTCGGTGGATACGCTCTACCACACCGATCGCATCCCGGCGCATGATCCCCTGCAAGACCTGGTGGCCGTGCGCGGTGGAACGGTAAAGCCCCAGTATGTTCAGCGGCCGGTCATCCTCGGGGATACCTTGGTCCCGCAGCTCAGGATACAATTGGATCATGCGATCGCTGATCGGTTCCTGAACTCCTTCGGCCAGTCGCAATTCGTGGATAACGTCGCCTTCCAGTCATTCTTCCAGGGCCTGTACGTCACCGTGAACAACGGGGCACAACTTCCGTTCCAGCAGGGCATCCTACCCCTCAACCTGCTTTCCACTGCGGCCAAGCTCACGCTCTACTACCGCAACACCTTGGTTGATCCGGCTCAGACCCTCACATTGGACTTCCCGATCGGTCAAAGCAGTGTCCGCTACACCGTTGTTGAACGCGACCGCGACCAGGCGCTGGAGCTTGGTCTGCTGGAAGCCCTGTCGGATACCAGTGCGCCTGCCCAGCGTACCTACATCCAGGCCCTTGGTGGTCTGCGAACAGGCCTGCGCTTCCCCAGCCTGGTGCCTGGTGCTTTCACCGATCGCATCGTTGCGCGCGCCATGTTGGTGGTCCCCATCGATGGCACGTTCAACCCTGATCTGCCACCACCCACACAGCTTTTCGCTTTTCGACGAAGCAGCGCAGGCACCGACCTTTTCCTTCCGGACCAATTACAAGGCACCGGCGTGGTCGATGGCACTTACAATAGCGACCAACGGGCCTACCGGTTCAACATCACTCGTTTCGTGCAAGGGCGCTTGAACGGAAGTATCGCCGAAGAGGTGATCGAGATCGTGCCAGGAAGCAATGGCATCACCGCAGCGAGAGCTGTGTTCGCCGGTCCCGCCCACCCGGATGGTGGCATCCGGCTGGAGCTTACTTTTACCACATACTGACCACCCATGTGCGGGATCGTTGCATACCTGGGCGACAAGGACGCCTACCCCATCCTGATCAATGGCCTGCGCCGACTCGAATACCGGGGCTACGATAGCGCCGGTGTGGCCCTGCTGGAGAAGGGCGACCTGCGCATCATCAAGTGCAAAGGCAAGGTGGCCGATCTGGAGCGGCACGCTTCCGGTGCCAACCTGAAAGGGACCGTGGGCATAGGCCATACGCGCTGGGCCACGCACGGCCCCCCCAACGACATCAATGCCCACCCCCACCGGGGCAACGGACCCGATCTGGCACTGATCCACAATGGCATCATCGAGAACTATGCCGCCATCAAGGAGGAGCTGGGGCATCGCGGCCACACCTTCGAAAGCGACACGGATACCGAGGTGCTCATCCACCTCATCGAGGATGTGCAGCGCTCCGGCGAGCTGGACCTGGCCGAGGCGGTGCGCCTGGCATTGGCCAGCGTCGTAGGCGCTTATGCCATCGTGGTCGTCGACCGCAAGGACCCTGATATGATGGTGGCCGCCCGGAAGAGCTCACCACTGGTCATCGGCATCGGCGAAGCTGGCGAGTATTTCGTGGCCAGTGACGCTACGCCCATCATTGAGCACACCAAGAACGTGGTGTACCTGGAAGATGGCGAGATCGCGGTGATCGACCGTAAGGAGGGCCTGAAGATCAAGAACATCAAGAACCAGGAGAAGACGCCCTTCATCCACGAGCTGGAGATGCACCTGGAGGCCTTGGAGAAAGGTGGCTACGACCACTTCATGCTCAAAGAGATCCACGAGCAGCCGCGCAGTATCCGGGATTGCCTCCGCGGCCGTCTGAACATGGCCCAAGGCGAAGTGACCCTCGGTGGCATCAAGGATTACGAGCAGAAGTTCATCCAGGCCAAGCGCGTGCTCATCGTGGGTTGTGGCACCAGCTGGCATGCCGGACTGGTAGGGGAGTACCTCTTCGAGGACCTCGCGCGCATCCCGGTGGAAGTGGAGTATGCCAGCGAGTTCCGCTATCGCAACCCGATCATCCACGAGGACGATATCGTCATCGCCATCAGCCAGAGCGGCGAAACGGCCGATACCCTGGCCGCCATCGAACTGGCCAAGGGCCGCGGTGCCACCATCATTGGCATTTGCAACGTCGTGGGCAGTAGCATCGCCCGCGTCACTCATGCGGGGTCATACACCCACGCAGGGCCCGAGATCGGTGTGGCCAGTACCAAGGCCTTCACCGCCCAGGTCACCGTGCTCACGCTCATGGCCCTGATGATCGGGCAGAAGCGCGGCACCATCAGCAGCAGCAACTTCTACCGCCTCATCAACGAGCTGGATGCCATTCCGGACAAGGTGAAGCGCGTACTGGAAAAGGAAGAGCACATCCGCACCATCGCGGCCATCTACAAGGATGCCCCCAATGCGCTCTACCTGGGCCGTGGATACAGTTTCCCGGTGGCCTTGGAAGGGGCACTGAAGCTTAAGGAGATCAGCTACATCCACGCCGAGGGCTACCCCGCTGCGGAGATGAAGCACGGCCCCATCGCCTTGATCGACGAAGCCATGCCCGTATTCGTGGTGGCCACGAAAGGAGCCAGCTACGAGAAGGTGGTCAGCAACATTCAGGAGGTGAAGGCCCGCAAAGGCCAGATCATCGCCATTGTGACCGAGGGCGATACCGTGGTGAAGGGCATGGCCGATCACGTGATCGAGATCCCCGACACCCCCGATCCGCTCGTACCGCTGCTCAGCGTGGTGCCCCTGCAATTGATCAGCTACCACATCGCCGTGATGCGTGGCTGCAATGTGGATCAACCACGCAATCTGGCGAAGAGCGTGACGGTGGAGTGACCGTACGTTCCGCTCAGCGCCACATCAACAGCTTGTCGTTATTGCGGAACCGTTGCTGGTCCTTGGCGAAGAGCAGGTGCCCCAGGTCGATCAAGGGCAGAATGCCGAAGCCCCCCAACGTGGCTCCGTAGATGATCACCACCTTCGGGCTGGTGCCCAGGTGCAGCCGGTGCGCACCAAAGGGGCCAAGGAGTACGGCCAGCAGCACCGGTGTAGCCCGTGGATCGCGGTCCTGCGCCACCCCCTCGTCGGCTGGGACCGGTCCCAATAGGTTCAGCGTATCTCCGCCCGGTGGCAGGAACGGTCCGCTGGCGGCGGCGTGCAGTTGCAGGACGAAGGTCAGGACCACCAGACACCATCGGAAAAGGGAACGGGTGCCCCAGGGAAGACCCGGAACACCCGTTCTCAGTGCGGTCCTCATCACTTGCCAGCGGCGTAGCGACGGCTCACTTCGGCCCAGTTCACCACGTTCCAGAACGCTCCGATGTAGTCGGGGCGGCGGTTCTGATAGTGGAGGTAGTACGCGTGTTCCCACACATCGAGTCCCAGGATGGGGGTTCCACCGCAGCCTACGCCCGGCATCAGAGGATTGTCCTGGTTGGGGCTGGAGCACACCTCCAGTTTACCGCCGGGGTGTACGCACAGCCAAGCCCAGCCACTGCCGAAGCGGGTGGCACCGGCGGCGGCGAACTTCTCCTTGAAGGCATCGAAGCTGCCGAAGTCGCGGGTGATGGCATCGGCCAGCGGCCCGGTGGGGGCTCCGCCAGCGTTCGGGGCCATCACGGTCCAGAACAGGCTGTGGTTGTAGTGCCCGCCACCGTTGTTGCGCACGGCCATGTTGTTCATGTCGAGGCTCTTCATCAGCTCCTCGATGGGCTTGGTGGCATCGGCCGACCCTTCCAAGGCCTTGTTCAGATTGGTCACGTAAGCCTGGTGGTGCTTGCCGTGGTGGATCTGCATGGTCTGGGTGTCGATGTGCGGTTCGAGCGCATCGTGCGCGTAGGGAAGTGCAGGGAGTTCGTAAGCCATGGAATGGGGTTCTGTCGGTTGAACAGTTGCGTTCGTAGTCCGGTACAAAGATACTGCCGACCAAAAGTGACGAACGCTTGGAAATGAGCGAAAGAGGCTTACCTTTGCGGCCACTTTCACCAAAACCAATACGAACCGTGTACAACAAGATCGCCCTCGTAGCCGCTCTCGCGGCGTTTGTAGTGGCCTGCGGTCCTTCCCAGGCTGACATCGAAGCCAAGGCCAAGGCTACCGCCGACAGCCTCGCTGCTGTTGCCAAGGCTGACAGCATGCGCATGGCTGAAGAAGCTGCTGCCGCTGCTGCTGCCGCTCAGGCTGCAGCCGATAGCATGGCTGCCGCTGTGGACAGCGCTGCCGCTGCTGTGACCAAGTAAGCAACCCACAACAACCAAGAACATGCTGAAGAAATTCGCCCTCCTCGCCACCGTGGCCGCCCTCTTCGTTGCGTGCAGCAGCGAACAAGCTGAGACCATGCAGGAGAACGCCACCAACGCTGCTGAGAACGCTGCCACCGAAGCAGAAGCTGCCGCCACCAACGCCGCTGAGGCCGTTGAAGGTGCAGTGGAGAACGCCGGTGAAGCAGTGGAGAACGCCGCTGGTGAAGTGAAGGAAGCCGCCGAAGAGGTGAAGGAAGCGGCTCACTAAGAGCATGTCCTGATGTACGTGAAAGGGGCCTTCGGGCCCCTTTTTCGTTGGGGCTCCCTACTCGGTCGCGCCCCCGACGGTAGTGTTCCGTTCGAAGATCCCCGCGCACAGCCGCGCAGCGACAACATAGGTGCTGTGGCCGGCGTGAACGCCCGCCACAGCTTGCCGCCTGCCTTGCTCGCTGAGTTCAACTGTGCACCAGGGCTCCACGTAGCGGAGCTGATCACCGCGCCGCTTGCTGCTGATCGAGCTCCTGCACCGCCCGCTGGTAGATGTTATCCGTCTCCAGCATGATCCGGTAGAAGCCACTGTTCCCCCACACGTTGCGGGCGATACCAGCCTTCAACCGGAGCCCGATCTGCCGTTCGCTGCGCTGGGCGTCGCGCGGGTCCACGGTGATGCCATCGGCTTTGGCATGCTGCTCCAGTGCGTTCAGCAGGGTGCGCCCCACTTGGTACCGTTCAGCAAAGGCCTCCGGGCTGCCCATGGCCTGCAAGCGCTCCCGCTCCTTGTCGGCCACCTCGAAAGCGAAGTCGTTCAATGCACCGCTGAAGAACAGCTCGGTGAGGTAGTTCGACCCTTCTGCCGTGTCAGTAGGCACGAAGATGTCGGGCATCACGCCCCCACCGCCATAGACCGTGCGGCCCTTCAACGTGGTGTAGACCTGGCTGCTGTCCACCCGCACACTGTCCTGTGAGAGGAACTCGCCATGCACCATGCGCTCCTCCAGGTCTTCGGCATAATCGATGCCTTCCCCATAGGGCCGTTGGATGGAACGGCCACTGGGGGTGTAGTACCGTGCGGTCGTCAGGCGGATGGCACTGGCATCGGGCAGGTCCACGTGCTCCTGCACCAGACCCTTGCCGAAGGTGCGTCGGCCCACGAGGATGCCCCGGTCATTGTCCTGCATGGCCCCTGCGATGATCTCGCTGGCACTGGCCGAGCCCTCGTCGATCAGCACCGCCAGGGGCATGTCCTCGAATTCACCCGCAGCCGAGGCGGTGATGTCCTGCCGGGGCGAGTTGCGGCCCTGGGTGTACACGATGGTGCGGCCACGGGGTAGGAACTCATCGGCCAGCTCAATGGCTGAGGTGAGGTAGCCACCGCCGTTGCCGCGCAGGTCCAGCACCAAGGTGGTCATGCCCTGAGCACGCAGCTTGCGGGCGGCCTCGAGGAATTCAGCGTGGGTGTTCTTCGCGAAGCGGATCAGCTTGATGTAGCCCACGCCATCAGCACCCAGCAGGGCCGTGGCCACACTGTTGATGGGCACCTTGCCGCGTGTAATGGCCACTTGGAACGGGGTGTTGCGGCCCTTGCGCAACAGGGTCACTTCCACGCTGCTACCCCGGGGGCCGCGCAGGCTGTTCATCACATCCTCATTGCTGATCTCCGGTCCGGTGAGGGCCAGGCTGTCGGCTTTCAGGATGCGGTCGCCGGCGCGGATGCCAAGGGCTTCGCTGGGGCCGCCTTCCACCGGGGTGATCACCACCACGGTATCGCGCTGGATGGCGAACTCCACACCGATCCCGTCGAAGCTGCCTTCGAGCGGTTCTTGTGTGGCGCGCAGCTCTTCCGCAGTGATGTAGTAGCTGTGCGGGTCGAGGCGCTGGAGCAGGTCCTGCAGCACCTCGTCCACCAAGGCCTGCTTCTCCACGCTGTCCACGTATTGCCGGTCGATGAGCTCCAGCACCTCACCGATCTTGGTGGCCGCCGAAGGCTCGCGCAGCATGAACACGGGCCTTACCGCCCCTCCACCGCCCATGTCGCGACCAATGAACAACCCTGCTATAAGGGCCAGGGAAAGGCCGATTGGATACAGGGCGGAGACGGTGCTACGGCGCATGGGTCAGGGCAGTTCGAGTTTGCGCACCAGCAGGCCGCCGTTCTTCAGCAGTTGAAGGCCATCGGTATCCTTGTAGGCGTCCAGGTACACCAGTCGTTGGATGCCCGCCTGCAGGATGAGCTTGCTGCACTCCTTGCAGGGCGAGTGTGTGAGATATAACGTCGCACCGCGCGCATTGTTGGTGCTGCGGGCCACTTTCAGGATGGCGTTGGCCTCGGCATGGAGCACGTACCAGTGGGTGAGGCCCTGTGCATCCTCACAGTCGTTGGGCGCACCAGTGGGGGTTCCGTTGTAGCCATCGCTGATGATCATGCCCTCCTTCACGATCAAGGCTCCGACCTTCTTACGGGTGCAGTGGCTCAGACGGGCCCACTCCAAGGCCATGCGCATGTAGGCTTGGTCGTAGCGGTCCTGTTTGGCAGGATCAGCGTGTACGAGCGCGTCTTGTGCGATGGACATGGTGCCGTGAACGGAGCACGGCCGCGCAGTGCGGCCGTGCTTGTGTACCCAGGGCGGGACTCGAACCCGCACGAATTGCTTCACTGGTGTTTGAGACCAGCGCGTCTACCGATTCCGCCACCTGGGTGGGTGTTGGGGGTGCGAAGATAACGGCTTGCACCGGTCCGCCACCCAGCTGTGGTTCGGCTTCGTCGATCACCAGCCCGCTATTCCTTGATGAAGCGACCGGTGGTCAGTGCCGACCCGTCGGACGCCAGGATGGTGTAGAGTCCAGCAGGAAGGTCGTTCACGTTCACGTGGCTGAGCTCGCCGGTGCTGCTGATCCGCGCCACGGTTCGGCCCTGCGCATCGAGCACCTGGATCGGACTTCCAGCGGGAAGGGAACCGGTGGCGATGGTCAGCCGGTCACTGACCGGGTTGGGGTACATGACCAGGGCGGTGCGGCGGGTGTGAAGCTCATCTACGGAGGCCAGCAGGTCCGAGCAGCCCAGGGCGTTCGCTTCATCCAGGGAGAACATGCCCGGTATGTCCATGGCCATCGTGCGTATGCTATCCACCCGTTCCTGTAGGGCCACCACGCTCCCCGCAGCGCCACCCGAGCCTGCGCTGGCGTATACATAGGCCACGAGCAACGTGATCCGTTCACCGGGTTCTAGGACGATCGGACCCATGGAGGCCACAGCGCGCGGGTCCACATGGCCAGCGCCGAGATCTACTTGCGGAGACCAGGGTGCCTGCGGGATGCCCGCAGTGCCCAGTGCGAGCGGGTCGGTATCGGATGGGAAGGCGAACCGTGCTGGTATATCATTGGGGCCCGTGCTGTACCCATCGCCACCGTACATGAACATCATGTTGTCCTTCCAGAGGCTGCGCAGGTGGTTGTAGTAGTGGAAGGGCTGGGCCGGGTCGCTCATTTCGGCGGGGGCGCTGCGGAGGAAGTACATGGAACTGCTCAAGCCATGGCGTTCGTTGTCGATGATGCCATCGTTGTATCCATAGCCGTTGAAGGCCGGAACCGCAGGGTCCGTGGTATTGTCCGTGCCATCGGGGTCCAGCAGCGGGCCTTTGAGGATCGCCATGCCGAACGCGGGTGGTTGCTGTCCATACCCTGCAGTGCCCACGCAGTCCTCGTCGTTGTCGTCACCGTTGGCCACATATACCATGCTCCGGCCTACATCGGTGCCCACCACATCGTCATCCCCACAACCCAGATCGAAGTCCGCGAAATGGCCGATCTGAACATCGGAGAGCGTTTGCGTGCCACGGTTGATCAGCGTGTAGTGAACGAAGGCAGTGTGCTGCAGCGCGGGGTCGGAGGTGTAGGCGAACGGCATCATGTGCACTTCCAGTCCGATCGCGCCACCGCCGCTCTGGGTATGGACGTCGAGGCGGTCGTTGAAGATGGTGTACAAGGCCTGTTCACCGAGCACACATGGGTGGTCCCCATTGGCGGGAGCATAGACGCCGTCCCCATCGCGATCATAGAAGGGCGCCAGGTAGGTGTCCTGTCCGGCCTCTACATCGCCCATGGCCGGCCAGCTCAGGAAGGATGCTGGAATGGTGTAGCCCACGGGGAATGCAATGGCCGGGTCACAGCCGGGGTCTGCCAAGCAGTCGAAGTAGGCCCGGTGCAGGAGCACATCGGCCTGGTCCACGCTCCACACTTGGTCATACGCGGCGGATACTTCCGGGCTGATCGTCGCAGTACCATCGATGGTCAACGGGCCGGGGAAGAAGTCGCGCTCGCCCGGGGTGCCGTACAGATGGGCCGCGAATTTCAACTGGTTGTCGGGTGAGTTACCGCCGATCCAGATCCCGCTGGTGAACAAGGGTGAACGTCCCGTTCCCGCGGGCGCTTCCATTCCGTTGCCATTGGGTGTGGCAGGGCCGATCAAGCCGTTGGAGAAGACCGTGGTATGTACGCCATTGATGGTCAACTGGGCGTGGTTCTGTGCCCAGGCAGATCCACTGCCCAAGGCCGCCAGTACAAGAAGGGTTGCGTATGTACGATCCATGGTCATCAAGATTAAGGTACGTGTTGTGCGACAACCACAACCTATGCCCGGATGCGGCGTTCTGGGCAAGGAGAACAGGCAACGGTGGACGGAGTGTGTGCAACGGTCGATGGAGCATGCAGCATCACCACAGAACGCACCACGAAGGGCTTGATCCACGCGTGGAAGCTCCCTTCAATTCTATACACCTCAAAGGCATCTCACACCCTCCCCAACAACCCCCTTAGGTCCACCTTCTCGCCCACGATCCGCGCCACCTCGCTGATGGGCACACGCTCCTGCTTCATGCTGTCGCCCTTGCTCCCTTTTTGCACCAGCCACTCGAATGGGCTATTTTCGAACGGAGTACGACCATGCACTACCGCTCCATTATCACCATCGATCCGGACCGGCGCTTTGGCAAGCCCTGTGTGCGGGATACCCGCATCACCGTATTCGACGTGCTCAGCTGGCTGGCCGCAGGCATGGACCATGGCGAGATCCTGGAGGACTTCCCGCAGTTGACGGATGATGATATCCGGGCCTGTTTGGCGTTCGCGGCTGAGCGCGAGCAAACCTTGAAGCGGGCAACGTGAAACTGTTGTTGGACGAGAACATCTCGTACCGGCTGGTGCGCACCTTGACCACCGTATATCAAGGGACACTGCACGTGACGCCTTGTTCCTGTGTCACACTTCCCGTTGCCTCACTTTATGCTCGTCCACCGTGGTGAACCTTCCCTGGAACACGAATACGCCAGAACGGATGATGCGCCCAAGCCGTTTTGCCACTTCTTCGGGATCTGCGGACTCGTATCGGAATAGCACCACGCCTTCACCCACACGTCGCTTTCGCTCGAATACGAGTGTCCCAAAGTCCTGGTCGTGTGTGATCAAGATGCGTTGCTCCTTCACAGCGAACGCGAGAACATCCTCATCCTCCGGTATCCTCACCTCGGTGCCCACCCGCACCACATCGTGAGCCAGCATACGAAGCCTGATGGCAGATGCCTTGGAGACGCTTTCGTCCAATAGGAAACGGAGCGTTACACGGCCTTCCAAGGTGGGCAGGGGTCAAGCGCCCTCCAGCGGGCGTGGATAATGCCCCGACGCCATGTTCTCGCTCATGAAGGCATAGATGGCCTTGATGTGGTTCGGCTTCAGACGCTCATAATTCTCCATGAGCTGCGCTTCGGTCCATCCCTTGGCCATCAGGGCCAGGATGAATTCCACGGACAATCGCGTGCCTTTGATGGCGGGCTTTCCCGCGAGTACCGCGGGGTCGCTGGTGATGTAGCGGCGCCAATCCATAGGACAAATATAGCACAGGGCGCAGCCGCGAAAGGCATCTCACACCCTCCCCAACAACCCCCGCAGGTCCACCTTCTCGCCCACGATCCGCGCCACCTCGCTGATGGGCACGCGCTCCTGCTTCATGCTGTCGCGTTCACGGATGGTAACGGCGTTGTCGGTTAGGGTCTCGTGGTCCACGGTGATGCAGTAGGGCGTGCCGATGGCGTCCTGCCTGCGGTAGCGCTTGCCGATGGAGTCCTTCTCGTCGTACTGGCAGTTGTGGTCCAGCTTCAAGCGGTCCATGATGGCGCGCGCCTTCTCGGGCAGGCCGTCCTTCTTGATCAACGGCAGCACGGCCACCTTCACGGGCGCCAGCGGGGCGGGGATGCGCAGCACCTCACGCACCTCGCCGTTCTCCAGCTTCTCCTCGTCGTAGGCCGCGCTGAGGATGGCCAGGAACATGCGGTCCAGGCCGATGC
>JALOLX010000292.1 GCA_025455765.1 Flavobacteriales bacterium
CTGCTGAAGGACACCAAGGAAGAGCAGGACCAAGGTCGGATCCGCATCGAGGATTGAACCGGTATTGTCGAACTTCACCCCGTGGACCTCTACTCGCGCAAACAACGATGGAAGCTGGTGCTGGCGGCGGTGGCCCTGCTGATGGTAGGTGCTTCGCTGTGGTACAGCAACCGCATCGTGGAGCGTGTGCGGGCCGAAGAGCGGCGCAAGGTGCAGTTGTGGGCCGAGGCCGTTCAGAACCGGGCCGAGCTGGTCAACTACACGCAACAGCTCTTCGACCGGCTGCGCGAAGAAGAGCGCAAGAAGGTGCAGCTGTGGGCCGAGGCGATGACGCGCCTGGTCACCGATGAGAGCGGCGACCTCACCTTCTACTTGAAGGTGGTGAGCGACAACACCACCGTGCCGGTCATCATCACCGACGATCAGGGCCGTGTGAAGTTCCACCGCAACCTCGATGAGCGCATCGCGGCGGACAGTACGCTGCTACAAGCGGAAGTGAAGGCCATGGCCGAACTGCGCGAACCGCTACCCATCGCTGTAGTGGGCAGCCAGCGCCAGTTCCTGTACTACAAGGACTCCAAGGTCTTCACGGAACTACAAGAGGTCATGGACGGCATCATCCGGTCGTTCATCTCGGAGACCGTGATGAGCACTGCGGCAGTGCCGGTGATCTACACGGACAGCACTCGGACCCGCATCATTGAGCACAGCAACATCGAGCCCGAGGTGGCCGCTGACAGTGCTGCCATGCAGGACCGCTTACAGCGCATGGCCAAGTCCACCCCGCCCATTCTGGTGGATCTGCCGGGCAAGGGCCGCAACTACATCCACTACGAGGAATCGCTCGTCATCACCCAGCTGCGCTACTTCCCCTATGTGCAGTTGGCCATCCTCGGGCTGTTCCTCCTGGTGGCCTACGCGCTCTTCAGCCTCTTCCGCAATGCGGAGCAGAACCAGGTGTGGGTGGGCATGGCCAAGGAGACCGCGCATCAGTTGGGCACACCGCTCAGTTCGCTCATGGCCTGGGTGGAACTCCTCAAGGCGCAGGGCGCGGATCCAGAGGCACTGGGCGAGATGCGCAAGGACCTGGACCGCCTGGAGGTCATCACCGAGCGCTTCAGCAAGATCGGATCGGCGCCGGCCTTGGAGATGGAGAAGCTCTACCACACGCTCCGCGCCACGGTGCTCTACCTGCGCCCGCGGCTGCCCGGACGTGTGAAGATCGATGTGCTCACACCTGCGGATACCGAACTCCATCTGCCGTTGAACCGTGCGCTCTTCAGCTGGGTGATCGAGAACCTCATCCGCAATGCCGTGGACGCCATGGAAGGTGAAGGCAGCATCACCGTGGAGATCGTACAGGAGGGCAGTGATGTACACGTGGACCTCACCGACAGCGGCAAGGGCATTCCGGCCTCGCAGCACGCCACCGTGTTCCAGCCCGGCTTCACCACCAAGAAGCGCGGTTGGGGCCTGGGCTTATCGCTCAGCAAGCGCATCATCGAGCAGTACCACGGCGGCAAGATCTTCGTCAAGCGCAGTGCGCCCGGCAAGGGCACCACGTTCCGGATCACGCTGCGGGCTGGCGCGCTGGGAAGTGTGCTCGTGAGCGAACCCAGCGGCGCGTGAACCATGCCGGGCCTCTACCTCCACATTCCCTTCTGCCGCAAGGCCTGCACCTACTGCGACTTCCACTTCAGCACATCGGCGGTGCGTGAGCCGCTGTTGCACGCCATGGAGCATGAGCTGGTGCAGCGTTCGCGTGAACTGGGCGATGCACCGGTGGGCAGCATCTACTTCGGTGGCGGCACACCCAGCCTGCTTCCACCGGAGCGCATCGCCGCCTTCATCCAGCTTGCGAACGACCTGCTGCGTGTGCAGCGCGATGCGGAGATCACCTTGGAGGCCAATCCGGACGACATCAGCGCCGAACAACTCGCTGCGTGGCGCGCCGCCGGCATCACCCGCATCAGCCTGGGTACGCAGAGCTTCCGCGACGATCGACTGCGTTGGATGGGGCGCGCCCACGACGCCGCACAGGCCCTCGCCAGCATCGGTCTCATCGCCAAGGCCGGCTTCACCAGTTGGACCATCGACCTCATCTATGGCCTACCGCAGATGACCCTGGCCGAGTGGGACGAGCAGCTGGCCATCGCCCTGGACCATGGCATGCCGCACCTCAGTGCCTACTGCCTCACCGTGGAACCGCGCACGGCACTGGACCATCAGGTGCGCAAGCGGATGGTGAGCATGCCCGGTGATGACGCCCAGAGCGCCCAGTTCGACCAGCTCATCGAACGTATGGAAGTGGCCGGGTTGGAGCAGTACGAGATCAGCAACTTCGCACGCAGCGGCCATCGTTCGCGCCACAACAGCAGCTACTGGTCGGGTGAGCCTTACCTCGGCATCGGTCCTTCGGCACACTCCTACAATGGCACCACGCGGCGGTGGAACGTGGCCAACAATGCGCGGTACCTGCGGGCCGTGGAAGCTGGTGAGGCTTACTGGGAGGAAGAGCTGCTCACTGCCACGGACCGCATCAACGAAGCACTGATGACCGGCCTGCGCACCGCAGAGGGCGTGGACCTCGCGGCCCTGGGTGAGGATGTGCTAGGCCGGCATCGGTCGTACATCCAGGCGCTTGTGTCGAAGGGACATGGACAACTGCTGGGGTCGCGATTAGCTTTGACGAAAGCGGGGCGGCACTTCGCGGACCGCATCGCTTCAGACCTGTTCCTCGACGCCGATGATCGCTGAGATCGCACATAAGGGACGCACCTTCAAGGTCGATCTGGGAAGCCCCATCGACCTGGCCTTCCCACTGCATGCCGGTGAGGATCAGCTGCGTGCCTGGTGGATCGATCCGGTGACCATGGAGCCCGTTCGCTACGGCGATACCACCTATGCGGTGAAGGACGGTGCACCGGTCAACTTCCGCACCATCCGCTTCAACACGGGCACGGCACCCACACCGAGAGCGTGGGACATATCACGCCAGAGGTGCATCCCGTGGGCGACCTGTTGAAGCGCTACTTCTTCACCGCCCAGTTGGTGAGCCTGCTGCCCGAGCAGCGCCGCGCACCCGATGGCCGCACCGACCAGGTCATCACGCTCGAACAATTGCGCAACGTCGTGAACGAACGACCCTGCGAAGCATTGGTGATCCGCACCCTTCCGCAG
>JALOLX010000293.1 GCA_025455765.1 Flavobacteriales bacterium
GTACACTTTGGAAAGGGTATCGAGGAAGGTCTTCGCCCGGCTCTCCACCTCATCCTCCACCGTTACGCTCAGAATGGTGGTGAACTCCTGGTTCTCCACTTCGATCCGCTTCTTGTACTGCTCGACGAGCTTGGAGCGCTGGTGGCGCTTGAACTGATAATCGGTCCCTGCTACATTCGCCATGCTCTCCTTGGTCATCCAAGGTGTGCTGTGTACAGTAAGGATGTAGAGGGGGTCGCGCACCTCTTCATTGAAGCGGTGTACGCGCTTTTGGGGCAGGCCCTCGTACTCAAAGGTGAGCTCGAAGCGCTCGGTGTCCAGGATCTTCAGGTCGATGAGCCGTTCAAAGAGTTCGGGCTTCAGCGGCTCGATGTGCACCGTGAAGGGAAGGGTACCGTGTACCTGACTGGTCTTGAACCGCCCCACGATGTAATAGCTGACATCAAAGTCGAGCTTGCTGAGCGCCTCATCGATCAGGTCGTACGAGGTCAACACCCGCTTCTGGTTGACGATGTCACCGTACACCCCTACATATCCCAAGCTCTTGTAGACCTGTGACTGATAGTCATAGCTATCCCGGTCCTTCAGCAGGATCTGGGTGCTGGCGCCAAAAATGTTGGGGAGCTTGTAGGTGTACAAGTAGGACAACACAGATGAAAGCACCAGTGCGATGACCACGAAGTACCAGTTCTTCGCTGCGATCCGCAGGAAGAACCGAAGGTCCTTGGCATCGATGATGCTTCCACGCTGGGAGGTCTTGTTCACTGACATGCGTTAAATGCGCTGGAGCGCAGATCCGACGAACGGGGTCGGTCTCCCGACGGAAGATCGGCAAATATAGCCGTCCACCGTTGGTCACGGTCGCTGCACAGGCGCGGTTGAAAACTCCCTCGTTCGGGTCGCTGGCGTCATTCCACGGAAAGGTCTACATTTGACCCGCATCCTTCGGACCATGAAGACATTGTTGCGCTACGCCCTGCTGCTCCTCACCATCGCGTCACCCTTCGCGACGGAGCTGCTGGCCCAACCGCTCGGCGGTCCTCCCCCCTGCTGGCCCCCTCCCTGCATCCCCATTGACGGCGGCCTCTCCGCCCTGCTCGCCATGGGTGCGCTTTACGGCGGCAAAAAAGCCCTTGAACTTCGCCGCGCTGGCAAGCGCGATCTCTGATGGCCTCCCCGCCCACCCTCTCGGGGGTCATGCGGGATCCCGTTGTCCGCTTTCTGGCACTAGGTGCGTTCGGATACCTCGCTTGGTACCTGCTCTATGAGCTGTGGATCCACCCGCAAGGCTGGTTGGACGCCGCTGTCATCGACCTGTTGATCCAACACAGCGGCGCCACCCTGGAAGCGCTCGGCTACACCCTCATTCCTGAGCCGCCCAACGCAGAGAACATCCGGACCATCGGTGTCCAAGGCGGCCATCTGCTCTGGATCGGCGACCCCTGTAACGGGGTGGGGCTCTTCGCGGTGTTCAGCCTCTTCATCCTCGCTTTCCCCGGTCCTTGGCGGCACAAAGCCTGGTACATTCCCTTGGGCTTGCTCAGCATCCACCTGATCAACGTATTGCGCATCGTGGCCCTGTGCATCGTGGTCACCATCGATTATGAGCTGCTCAACTTCAACCACGACTACACCTTCTATGTGATCGTCTACGGCTGGGTGTTCCTGCTGTGGTGGGCCTGGGTCCGTTCCTTCAGCCGCCGTACCGCCTGATGATGCGTCGCCGCACCTTGCTCGCGCTTCTCATGCTGGCCGCCGTGGCCTTGGGGGCAGCGCGCGAGTTCCTGTTCCTCAACCTCAACTACCAGATCGATGCGGTGGCCAACCACCGTGCGGTCTCCTACGCGCATTCCCTCTTCCGCAGTTGGACCGCCGGTCTGGAGCTGGATGCATTGCTTCGCCTGAAGTGGGCCCTGGCCGTGCTGTTCATCGCGTCCACCCTGGCCCTGAGCATCACCTTCGCGCGCATCGCGTTCGGCGATCACCGCTATCGCACGACACTGGTGTGGGGCTTCGTGCTGGTGGGTGCACTGGCCCTGGTCATGCACCTGCTCGCCACCGCCGTACCGCCGCTCTATGGCGTATCCGTGAAGCTTCTGCATGTGATCCAATACCCGGTGGTGCTGTTCGTCATCTGGGCGGCGGCCATGCTCCCCGGCCAGGCCCGCAGCAGGCCTTGATCACCGGTCGCTCTGTACCGTTCTTGGACGGCAGGCACTCTCCCTACCTTTGACCCTCCTTCCACAACGGACCTTCCCCATCCCATGGCACAGCGCGATACCGCCGTATTCGAGATCATTGAACAGGAGAAATGGCGGCAGACCATTGGTCTGGAGTTGATCGCCAGCGAGAACTATGTGAGCGAGCAGGTGATGGAGGCCATGGGCTCCGTGCTCACCAATAAATACGCGGAGGGGCTGCCTGGCAAGCGGTATTATGGTGGTTGTGAGCATGTGGACGCCGTGGAGCAGCTGGCCATCGACCGGGTGAAGAAGCTCTTCGGAGCGGTATGGGCCAACGTACAGCCCCACAGCGGTGCCCAGGCCAATGCCGCCGTGATGCTCGCCTGCCTGAAACCCGGTGATACGATCCTTGGCTTCGACCTTAGTCACGGCGGGCACCTCACCCACGGCAGCCCGGTGAACTTCAGTGGCAAGCTCTACCGCCCCACGTTCTATGGCGTGGAACAAAGCACCGGCCGGGTGGACATGAACAAGGTGCGTGAAAAGGCCCTTGCCGAACGGCCCAAGCTCATCATCTGCGGGGCCAGCGCCTACAGCCGCGACTGGGACTATGCAGCGTTCCGCGCCATTGCCGATGAGGTGGGCGCGCTGCTGCTGGCCGATGTGAGCCACCCCGCCGGCCTGATCGCTGCCAAGCTGTTGAACGACCCGCTGCCCCATTGCCATGTGGTGACCACCACCACCCATAAGACCCTGCGCGGCCCGCCGTGTTCCCCGGCACACAAGGTGGTCCCTTGGAACATGTCATCGCGGCCAAGGCCGTGGCCTTCGGAGAAGCCCTGGACCCCAGCTTCGCGACCTACGGCCAACAGGTGATCGCCAATGCGCGCACCATGGCGGAGGCCTTGGTGGCCAAAGGCTACCAAGTGGTGAGCGGTGGCACGGACAACCACAGCATGCTCATCGACCTGCGCAACAAAGGCATCAGCGGCAAAGAGGCTGAACGTGTATTGGGTGAGGCCCACATCACGGTGAACAAGAACATGGTACCGTTCGATGACAAGAGCCCCTTCGTAACAAGTGGCATCCGCATCGGTACGGCGGCCATCACCACCCGCGGACTGAAGGAGAACGACTGCCGCCAGATCGTGGAGCTGATCGA
>JALOLX010000294.1 GCA_025455765.1 Flavobacteriales bacterium
TGAGCCAGGGCTTTCCCGACTTCCCCATCGATGCCAAGCTCATCGACCTGGTGGACAAGTCGATGCGGGCCGGGCACAACCAGTATGCGCCGATGCCAGGTATGCCCTCTTTACGGGAGGCCATTGCGGCCAAAGTGCAGCGGCTGTATGGCTTCACCTACGACCCAGAGACAGAGGTGACCGTGACGGCGGGTGGCACCCAGGCCATCTTCACGGCGCTGGGGGCGGTCGTTCATCCCGGCGATGAAGTGATCATCATTGACCCCGCATACGACTGCTACGCGCCCACCGTGGAGCTCTTCGGTGGCAGGCCGGTGCATGTGCGCCTGGGTGCGGACATGAAGTTCGATGCGCGCGCAGTGAAGGCGGCGATCACGCCCCGCACCCGCATGCTCATGGTCAACACGCCGCATAACCCAGCGGGCACCATCCTGCGCGATGCCGACATGCGGGGGATCGCTGATCTGCTGAGGGGTACCGACATCCTCCTGCTGAGCGATGAGGTCTATGAGCACCTGGTCTTTGATGGCGAGCCACATGCATCCGCGATCAACTATCCTGAGCTTCGTGAACGTGCCTTTGTTATCTTCAGCTTCGGCAAGGTGTTCCACGCCACCGGTTGGAAGATGGGTTATGCGGTGGCACCCAAACCGTTGATGGCTGAGTTCCGCAAGGTGCACCAGTTCAACGTGTTCAGTGCGAACACGCCAATGCAGCATGCCTTGGCCACCTACATGCAGGAGCCCGCGCATTACGATCAGGTGTCCGCTTTCTACCAAGCCAAGCGCGATCGCTTCGCGGCTGGCATGCGCAACTCACGCTTCAAGCTATTGCCGTGTGAGGGCTCCTACTTCCAGACCGCAGACTACAGTGCGATCAGCGACGAGGGCGATCGGGCCTTTGCTGAGCGTGTGGCGCGGGAGTTCGGTGTGGCCACCATTCCACTCTCGCCGTTCTACAACGAGCCACCACCCGAGCAACGGTTGTTGCGCTTCTGTTTCGCCAAGCAGGACGCTACCTTGGACGCCGCGATCGAGAAGCTATGCAGGATCTGAGGGTCACATTGGTGCAGAGCCACCTGCACTGGGAGGATGCAGCGGAGAACCGTGCGCTCTTCACCGCCATGTTCAAGGACCTGCGCGGCAACACGGACCTGGTGGTGCTTCCGGAGATGTTCACCACCGGCTTCACCATGCGGAGCCGCGAGCTTGCTGAAGGCATGGACGGCCGCACGGTGGCCTGGATGAAGGAACAGGCCAACCTGCTGGATGCTGCCTTGTACGGCAGCGCCATTATCCGGGAAGGCGATCACTATTACAACCGCGGCCTGTTCGTTACGCCCGATGGCGCAGTGACCACCTACGACAAGCGCCACCTGTTCCGCTTTGCGAACGAGACGGACCACTATACGGCCGGTAACAAGCGCGTTGTGGTGGAGTGGCGGGGCTGGCGTATCCTGTTGCAGATCTGCTTCGATCTACGGTTCCCGGTGTTCGCGCGCAACCGCGGCGATCTCGATGCCATCCTGTACGTGGCCAACTGGCCCGAGGTACGGCGTTACCCATGGAGCCACCTGCTCATCGCGCGGGCCATTGAGAACCAGTGCCACGTGATCGGGGTGAACCGGGTGGGACAGGATGGCAACGGCCATCTCTATTCCGGCGACTCAGCTGCGATCGACCCCCGGGGTGCGGTACAGGGACTTACACCGGGTGTCGCTGGCGTATTGACCACGGTCTTTGATCGTGCGGCGTTGGAGGACTTCCGCGCGAAATTCCCCGTGGCACTGGAAGCCGATGGCTTCACGCTCGATCAGTAGAGCAACTGGATCTGGCCCATCTGGTTCTGCTCGAATCCGATGGATCCATTCTCATCCGTGTAGAAGCGGTACGTCATCCGCCACACGTACATGTCGTTCTTGACCAATGAGCCTCGGTAGGTGCCATCCCAGCCCATGTTGAGGTCCGAGGTCTCATAGAGCAGTTCTCCCCAGCGATCGAACACACGCAGCGTGAAGTCTGCGATGTTCTTGCCGACCGGAATGAACACGTCATTGAGCCCGTCACCGTTGGGGGTGAAGGTGTTGGGAACGAAGATGGTGGCCGGACAGAACTCGATCACCTGTGCTGAATCGCGCACCGTGCAATCGTACTGGTTCGTGATCTGCACATAGTAGTTACCGTACGCGCCGGCCATGATCACCTGAGAGGTTGCACCGGTGGACCAGAGGAAGCTGGAGCCTGCATTGCCTGCATCGAGGATCACGTATTTCGGTTCATCGTCCAGACAGGTGTGGAACTCACGCGCGGCGAGCCGTGCAGGAGAAGGGTTGAACTGGACCGTGATGGCATCGCTACGCACACATCCGTTGTCCACAGTGACGGAATACGTACCACTGGTGGAGACGTTCAACCGTCGTGTTTGTGCGCCGGTGTTCCACAGGTGCGATGCGCCGGGGTTTCCGGCGTCGAGCTGCAACACTTCGCCTTCGCAGAGCACGGTGTCCGGACCGAGCTCCACCGACGGTGGTGCGGTCAGTGTCACTACGACATCATGTGTCGCAGTACATCCGTTCGGCCCGGTGACCTGCACGGTATAGGTTCCGCTGGTGTTGACGGTGATGGATGGTGTGGTGGCACCAGTGCTCCATACATAGCTGTTCTCAGGACCTCCGGCTACAGGCACAGCAGGGTTGTCGCGGCATTGCGTGATGTCCGCGAGCACATCGGTGGGCAGGGCGAGGAGGGATACGTTCAGGCTATCGCGAACCACGCATGAGCCGCTTGACGCTTCCAGCCAATAGGTACCGGCGCTGTTCACCTCAATGCTTGTAGTGGTGGCCCCGGTAGACCAGAGGTGGTTGGGCAGGTTGCCCACGTTCGTCAAGCTGATGCTGCTGCCCGAGCAGACCGTTCGGTCATCGCCAA
>JALOLX010000295.1 GCA_025455765.1 Flavobacteriales bacterium
CGGTGGCGCCTTCACCAGCGAGCACCTGCAGCTCTTCGCCATCGGCAACCTGGTGGCCTTCGTGGTGGCCATCATCGCCATCCGGGGCTTCATCGCCTTCCTGGCGCGCAATGGCTTCAAGGGCTTCGGTTGGTACCGCATCATCGTGGGTGGCGCCATCATTCTCCTTTACCTGCTGGACGTGCCCATGCAGATGATGTGACCGCACGTGGAGGCACCAACACCCAGCAGCGAACACACGTTCCGTCCGGAGGAGGGCGGGGTCATCCTGGTGGACAAGCCGCTGGGGTGGACCAGCTTCGACTGTGTGAACAAGATCCGGGGGGCCATGCGCAGTGTGGTGGGCCGGCGCAACTTCAAGGTGGGGCATGCCGGCACACTGGACCCTTTGGCCAGCGGGCTGTTGATCATGGCCTACGGGCCGTTCACCAAGCGCCTGCCTGAGCTGACGGGCCTGGAGAAGGTCTACACGGGCACCATCACCCTGGGGGGCACCACCCCCAGCTACGACCTGGAGACCGCGGTGGTGGAGGGGGGGCCACGCGCCTACATCCTGGTGCGCAACCTGGGCAAGGGCCACGAAGTGGAGATGAAGCCCATCACCGTGGACGTGAACCACTTGGAGGTGACGGCCATCCGTGGTGCGGAAGTGGATTTTGAGGTCCATGTGAGCAAGGGCACCTACATCCGATCATTGGCGCACGACATCGGGCAGGTGTTGGGCTGTGGCGCCCACCTGAGCGCGTTGCGGCGCACGGCCATCGGAGCGTACCGGGTGGAAGGAGCCGACCATCCGGTGGTATGGTCGCAACGGATCGCCCCTCTTCCAGAGCGAAAGGACCTCCCAGACCGCTCATAAGCGCCTGGTTTTCAAGGAGTATTACAGGAACTTTAACGCTCCGTTGACCATCGCTTCGTGGTGAACGTATCTTCGGCGCCCTTTTCAACCCCCGGAGCGGGCCCGTAAGCCCTGAGCGTACCATGAAACTGACCGCCTTCAAATTCGACCTTCCCAAGGAACTCGTTGCCCTCTACCCCACCAAGGACCGCGACGGCAGCCGTCTGATGGTGCTGCACCGCAAGACGGGCAAGATCGAACACAAGAAGTTCAAGAACGTCATCGACTATTTCGACGATGGCGACACCTTCATCCTCAACAACACCAAGGTGTTCCCTGCGCGGATGTGGGGCAACAAGGAGAAGACCGGCGCCAAGATCGAAGTGTTCATGCTGCGCGAGCTGAACCGCGACAGCCTGCTGTGGGACGTGATCGTGGATCCGGCGCGCAAGATCCGCATCGGCAACAAGCTCTATTTCGGCAAGGACGATGAATTGGTGGCCGAGGTGATCGACAACACCACCAGCCGCGGCCGCACGCTGCGCTTCCTGTTCGACGGCACGTACGAGGAGTTCAAGCGTACCATCACGGAGATGGGCGAGACCCCGCTGCCGCGTTACATCAAGCGCGAAACGGAGGCCAGCGATGCCGAGCGCTACCAGACCATCTACGCCCGGGAAGAAGGCGCGGTGGCGGCCCCCACGGCCGGCCTGCACTTCAGCCGCGAGCTGATGAAGCGTATGGAGCTCAAGGGCATCAACTTCGCGGAGGTCACCCTGCACGTGGGCCTGGGCAGCTTCCGTCCGGTGGAGGTGGAGGACCTCACCAAACACAAGATGGACAGCGAACAGGCCATCATCACCAAGGAGGCCTGCGACATCGTGAACCGTGCGAAGGACACCAAGAAGCGCGTGTGCTGCGTGGGTACCACCACCATGCGTGCCATTGAGAGCAGCGTGAGCACGGAGAACCACATGAAGCCCTTCAACGGCTGGACGAACAAGTTCATGTTCCCGCCGTACGACTTCAGCATCGCCGACAGCATGATCACCAACTTCCACATGCCTGAGAGCACCCTGTTGATGCAGGTGTGCGCCTTTGGCGGTTACGACCACGTGTGGGAGGCCTACAAGGTGGCCATCAAGGAGAAGTACCGCTTCTTCAGCTACGGGGATGCGATGTTGATCATTTGATCTGAACTACCTGAACGAATAAGAGCGGGGGTCGTCGACCCTCGCTCTTGTTCGTCCAAGCCCGAACTTTACCCTATGGATCGCAGCACCATCCTCGTCGCCGGCGGTTCGGGCAAGCGCTTGGGCGGCCCGGTCCCCAAGCAGTTCCAGACGGTGAAGGGTCGGCCCCTGTTGATGTGGACCATCGAGGCCTTTCAGCGCTTCGATCCGCAGATGGCCCTCATCGTGGTACTTCCGCAGGAGCACTTCGACATCTGGAAAGCCCTGTGCATGGGGCATCGCTTTCTGGTGCCGCACGAGGTGGTGGCTGGTGGCGAGCAGCGTTGGCACAGCGTGAAGGCCGGTCTGGCCAAGGTGAAGGGCGATGGGCTGGTGGCGGTGCACGATGGTGTGCGGCCCTTGGTCAGTGAGCCATTGATCGCGCGCTGCTTCGAAGCCGCCCATCACCAGGCGGCCGCGATCCCGGTGGTACCCGTGGTGCCCAGCATCCGCGAGACCACCGCCGAAGGATCGCGTGCGCTGGACCGCTCCAAACTGCTGGCGGTGCAGACCCCGCAGTGCTTCCACACCGACCTGTTGCGCAAGGCCTTCGAACAACCGTACGACCCTACCTTCACCGACGAGGCTGCGCTGGTGGAGCGCCTGGGCGTGAAGGTGGCGTTGGTGGAGGGCGAGGACAACAACATCAAGGTCACCACGCCGATGGACATGCGGCTGGTGGAGCTGGTGCTGGGGTAGAGCCGGTACCTTAGCACCATGGCCACACCCACCGACATCCGCAACCTCTCCCTGGACGAGGTCAAGGCCCTGGTGGCAGAGCTGGGCGAAAAACCCTACCGGGCCAAGCAGCTGTGGGAGTGGCTGTGGAAGAAAAAGGCGCAGGCCTGGGACGACATGAGCGACCTGCCCAAGGCCTTCCGCGCACAGCTGGCGGAGCGGACCGTATTGCGTCCGTTGGTGCTGGTGGAGGAGCAGCGCAGTGCCGATGGCACGGTGAAGTGCGCCTTCAAGACCTGGGACGGGCACGTGGTGGAAGGGGTGTTGATCCCCACCCCCACCCGGCTCACGGCCTGCATCAGCAGCCAGATCGGTTGCAGCCTCACGTGCAGCTTCTGCGCCACGGGCAAGCTCAAGCGCATCCGCAACCTCGATGCGCAGGAGATCTACGACCAGGTGGTGCTCATCGATCGGCTTGCGCACCAATACTACCAGCA
>JALOLX010000296.1 GCA_025455765.1 Flavobacteriales bacterium
CATCTCCCTGGGCCTTGATCGCATCACCGGACTGGTGACCACCACCAAGCGGTTCGCCGCCACCGAGCGCGCCGCGGTGGACAGCTTCTACGCCCATGTGATCGGGGTGGACGCCTCGGCCGGCAAGGTGGAACGGGTGGTGCTCCGCTTCACCCCGGTGCAGGCCAAGTATGTGAAGGCCCTGCCCCTGCACCCCACCCAGAAGGTGGTGAAGGAGGATCGTGAAAGCACCGTGATCGAGCTGCTCGTACACCCCAACCGCGAGCTGCACAACGAGCTGCTGGCGATGGGCGATGGCGTGCGCGTGCTGGAGCCGGCCACCCTGGTGAAGGCCATCGCCAAGGCCCATAAGGCAGCGGCCAAACAGTACAAGTAGGGCGGCTGGGATCAGTCCCGCACCCACACCTGCTTGTCGCCATTGGTGAGGGTGAACATCACCCGGGCACCGTCGCAGCTGTACTGCGCGTGGGGCTTGAAGCCCGTTCCGGCATCCACCTCGATCCGGCCTTTGCTGGTGCGCCACCGGCCCGTGGCCACCTCGCCTTCGCCACTATCGCCGCTCACATCCGGACCACCGCCCACGGTGCGCCCCACCTGCCGCAACGAGGGCGCCATTCCGTGGCGAAGGAAAAGTCGCCGCTGACATAGCTCTCCGAGTACACCCAGGTACCCACCAAGCGGCCATCGCGGGTGCCTGAGGCCGGTGCGGGGGGTGCTGGGGGCGGTGTACGCACCGCCTCTGTGGCCGTGCGACGGAACACCAGTTCGAGGGGCTCGCCACCCGCCAGAAGCGCCTCCAGCTCGCCGATACGGAGCGTCAAGGTGCCGGAGGTCCACTGCGCCGAACAGGAGCGCGTGCCGCCCAATGCGGGATCAGCGAAGGTGCCTGTAGCGGTGTTGGCATCCCCCGGCGTAAGGTGCAGGGTGTAGGGGTAGCCTTCGGCCTCCATGTGCCCCACATACACCGCATCCTCGCAGTGCAAGGTGAGCGCAACAGGCACCCCCTGCAAGGTACCGGTGTAGGTGCCCTGCCAGGGGCAAGCCATGGCCAGTAGAGGGGCGAAGAAGAGCGCGAGGAAGAGCGAACGGTGGTGCATGGCACCGAAGGTACCAGACCCGCGCCGTGGGCCTTCTGTAACCTTCGTTCTACGCGGCCTTGATCAACAAGCGATCCGATCGGGATCTACCTTTGCTGCGTCCATGGGACCTATACCTACACGATCAATGCACAAGCTCCTGAAGATCAAGGATCCAGGGGTGACGTTCCACGTGGAACAGTGCATCATGGGCACGTACCTGTACCGATGAGCACGCTGGAGGCATACGATGTGGTGGTGGTGGGCGGCGGACATGCCGGTTGCGAAGCGGCAGCGGCAGCGGCCAACCTCGGCTCCCGTGTCCTGCTGGTGACCATGAACATGGGGGTCATCGGGCAGATGAGCTGCAACCCCGCCATGGGAGGTGTGGCCAAGGGGCAGATCGTGCGCGAGGTGGATGCCCTGGGAGGCTACTCCGGCATCGTCAGCGACCGCAGCACCGTCCAGTTCCGCATGCTCAACCGCAGCAAGGGACCGGCCATGTGGAGCCCCCGCAGCCAGAACGACCGCAACCTCTTCGCCAGCGAATGGCGCCGGATGCTGGAGCAGACCCCCAACGTCCACTTCTGGCAGGACAGTGTGCAGGAGATCGTGATCGAACAGGACCGTGTGGTGGGAGTGCGCACCGGCATGGGCATGCACATCCTCTGCCGGTCCGTGGTGCTCACCAGCGGCACCTTCATGAACGGCATCATGCACATCGGCGAGCGCCAGATCGGTGGGGGCAGGGCCGGCGAAAAGGCCAGCCACGGCATCACCGAACAGCTCGTCTCCCTCGGCTTCGAAGCGGGCCGGATGAAGACCGGAACCCCCCCTCGGGTGGACGGTCGCAGCATCGACTATAGCGTGCTCGAAGAACAGCCCGGCGATACCGATCCCGGCTGCTTCAGCTACCTGCCCGATACCAGCGCCGTCCGCGGGAACGGAGCGCGTCCACAGCTGAGCTGCTGGATGACCTACACCAGCCCCGAGGTACACGACATCCTCCGTACCGGCTTCGATCGCAGCCCCATGTTCAACGGTCGCATCCGTGGCCTGGGACCCCGCTACTGCCCGAGCATCGAGGACAAGATCGACCGCTTTGCCGACAAGGACCGCCACCAGATCTTCGTGGAACCCGAAGGCTGGGATACCGTGGAGACCTACATCAACGGCTTCTCCACCAGCCTGCCCGAAGAGGTGCAGTTGGCCGCCTTGCGCAAGATCCCCGGCTTCGCACAGGCCCGGATGTTCCGCCCAGGCTATGCCGTGGAATACGACTACTTCCCCCCCACCCAGCTGAAGCATACCCTGGAGACCAAGCTGGTCCAAGGACTGTACTTCGCCGGGCAGATCAACGGCACCACGGGCTATGAGGAGGCCGCCTGTCAGGGACTGATGGCCGGCATCAATGCCCACCTGAAGGTGCGCGAACAGGAGCCTTTCATCCTTGGACGCGACGAAGCGTACATCGGTGTGCTGGTGGACGACCTCATCACCAAGGGCACCGAAGAACCGTACCGTATGTTCACCAGCCGGGCGGAGTTCCGCATTCTGCTGCGCCAGGACAACGCCGACCTCCGACTCACCGAACGTGCGCACCGCATCGGTCTGGCCTCCGATCAACGGCTGGAACGGGTGCTTCGGAAGCAGGCCCTCACCGATGCCTTGGCCCGCGCGCTAAAGGCCGAAAGCGTGGATCCGGAGGCGGCGAACGAGGTGATCGTTCCACGTGGAACATCGCCCCTCAAACAGAAGGTGAAGCTCTTCGATGTCCTGCTTCGCCCACAGCTGAACCTGGCCGATCTCCTGCCCCTTTCCACCTCCGTTCAAGACCTCATCGGCACCTTCGATGACCTTCGCGAAGAGGTGGTGGAGCAAGTGGAGATCAACTGCAAATACGACGGCTACCTGGCCAAGGAACGCGAGATGGCCGAGAAGCTCAACCGGTTGGAGGATGTCCCGCTCGATCTGGGTATGGACTACCACCGGCTGACCTCACTCTCCATCGAAGCGCGACAGAAGCTGGACAAGGTGCGCCCCACCACCCTGGGCCAAGCGTCCCGCATCAGCGGGGTATCTCCAGCCGACCTCAGCGTGCTCATGGTCTACCTCGGCCGATGAACGTTCCACACCCCATCCACCCCGGTGCACCCATGGCCTGACCCCTTGTAGATCAAGGGATCCAGCCCGCACCCAACCCGATCGTTCCACGTGGAACAGTCCCACGAGAACCTCCCCCATTGTCCCCTCTGCCGGTCCACCTCCATCGGCACTGGCCAGACCATACCCGACCACTCCATCAGCAAGGAGTCCTT
>JALOLX010000020.1 GCA_025455765.1 Flavobacteriales bacterium
GTGGCCTCGGAGGACATCTTCACCTCCATCCACATCGATGAGTACATCATGGAGGTGCGCGACACCAAGCGCGGCCTGGAGGAACTGACGGCGGACATCCCGAACGTGAGCGAAGAGGCCACCAAGGACCTCGACGAGAACGGTCTGATCCGCATCGGTGCCGAGGTGAAGGAGGGCGACATCCTCATCGGCAAGATCACGCCGAAAGGGGAGACCGACCCGAGCCCTGAGGAGAAGCTGCTGCGTGCCATCTTCGGTGACAAGGCCGGCGATGTGAAGGACGCTTCGATGAAGGCTCCGCCCAGCACCAAGGGTGTGGTGGTGGACAAGAAGCTCTTCAGCCGCGCGGTGAAGGACAAGAAGGCCAAGGGCAACGAGAAGGGCATCCTCGAGCAGATCGACAAGGAGCAGGACAAGGAGCTGGGTACGCTGAAGAACGAGCTCATCGACAAGATGATGCTGCTGCTCAACGGCCAGTCCAGCAACGGCGTCTTCAACAAGTACAAGGAAGAGCAGATCAAGAAGGGCGTGAAGTTCAGCGCCAAGGTGCTGCAGGGCATCGACTTCATCACCGTGGACCCCACCGAGTGGACCGCGGACAAGAAGACGAACGACCTGGTGCGCCAGTTGATCCACAACTACAACATCCGCCACGGCGACGTGAGCGGCGTGTACAAGCGCAAGAAGTTCCAGGTGAGCATCGGTGATGAGCTGCCCGCAGGCATCATCAAGCTGGCCAAGGTGTACCTGGCCGCCAAGCGCAAGCTGACGGTGGGCGACAAGATGGCCGGCCGCCACGGTAACAAGGGTATCGTAGCGAAGATCGTCCGCGATGCCGACATGCCGTTCCTGGAGGATGGCACGCCGGTGGACATCGTGCTGAACCCGCTGGGTGTACCGAGCCGTATGAACCTGGGCCAGATCTACGAGACCGTGTTGGGCTGGGCCGGCAAGAAGCTGGGCCGCAAGTACGCCACGCCGATCTTCGACGGTGCCACGCACGACCAGATCAATGCCGAGACCGACGAGGCCGGCATCCCGCGCAACGGCAAGACCTACCTCTACGATGGCGGCACGGGCGAGCGCTTCGACCAGCCGGCCACCGTGGGCGTGATCTACATGATCAAGCTGGCCCACATGGTGGACGACAAGATGCACGCACGCTCCATCGGCCCCTACAGCCTGATCACCCAGCAGCCGCTCGGCGGTAAGGCCCAGTTCGGTGGCCAGCGCTTCGGTGAGATGGAAGTGTGGGCACTGGAGGCCTTCGGTGCAGCCAACATCCTGCAGGAGATCCTCACCGTGAAGAGCGATGACGTGATGGGCCGTGCCAAGGCCTACGAAGCCATCGTGAAGGGTGAACCCCTGCCCACTCCGGGTATTCCGGAATCGTTCAACGTGCTGCTCCACGAACTCCGTGGTCTGGCCCTGAACGTCTCCCTCGAGTGATCGAAGGGAAGCGCAACTGAACGTCGAACGGAAGCAAGCAACGAGAGCACATGAAGAAGGAAGTGAAGCTGAACAGCAACTTCAACAAGATCGTCGTCAGCCTGGCCAGCCCCGAGCAGATCCTCGAGCGCAGCCATGGTGAGGTGATCAAGCCGGAGACGATCAACTACCGCACTTACAAGCCCGAGCGTGACGGCCTGTTCTGCGAGCGGATCTTCGGTCCGGTGAAGGATTTCGAGTGCCACTGCGGCAAGTACAAGCGCATCCGCTACAAGGGGATCGTGTGCGACCGCTGCGGTGTGGAGGTGACCGAGAAGAAGGTGCGTCGCGAGCGCATGGGCCACATCCAGCTGGTGGTGCCCGTGGCCCACATCTGGTACTTCCGCAGCCTGCCGAACAAGATCGGTTA
This sequence comes from Flavobacteriales bacterium, assembly GCA_025455765.1. GTDB lineage: Bacteria > Bacteroidota > Bacteroidia > Flavobacteriales_F > PHOS-HE28 > PHOS-HE28. Next base: position 1,859 of record JALOLX010000020.1, read on the forward strand.
CCTGCTGGGCCTGCCCACCAAGAAGCTCGATCAGGTCATCTACTACGAGCGCTACGTGGTGATCCAGCCCGGTACAGCGGTGAACAAGGAAGGTGCCCAGGTGCAGTACCTGGACTTCCTCACCGAAGAGGAGTACCTCGACATCCTGGACGCGCAGGGCAAGGAGAACCAGTACCTGGACGACAGCGATCCGAACAAGTTCATCGCCAAGATGGGTGCCGACGCGCTGCACGACCTGCTGAAGCGTCTGGACCTGGACAGCCTGAGCTACGACCTGCGCCACAAGGCCAACACGGAGACGAGCCAGCAGCGCAAGAACGAGGCCCTCAAGCGCCTCAACGTGGTGGAGGCCTTCCGCGACGCCAACAGCCGCCGTCCGAACAACCCTGAGTGGATGATCGTGAAGGTGGTGCCGGTGATCCCACCCGAGCTGCGCCCGCTGGTGCCCTTGGACGGTGGTCGCTTCGCCACGAGCGATCTCAACGACCTCTATCGTCGTGTGATCATCCGCAACAACCGCCTCAAGCGTCTGATGGAGATCAAGGCGCCGGAGGTGATCCTGCGCAACGAGAAGCGCATGTTGCAGGAGGCCGTGGACAGCCTCTTCGACAACAGCCGCAAGAGCAGCGCCGTGAAGAGCGAAAGCAACCGTCCGCTGAAGTCGCTGAGCGATTCGCTCAAGGGCAAGCAGGGCCGCTTCCGCCAGAACCTGCTCGGTAAGCGCGTGGACTACAGCGCCCGTTCGGTGATCGTGGTAGGTCCTGAAATGAAATTGCACGAGTGCGGTCTGCCGAAGGACATGGCCGCCGAGCTCTTCAAGCCTTTCGTGATCCGCAAGCTCATTGAGCGGGGCATCGTGAAGACGGTGAAGAGCGCCAAGAAGATCGTGGACAAGAAGGAGCCCGTGGTGTGGGACATCCTGGAGAACGTGATCAAGGGGCACCCGGTGCTGCTGAACCGCGCACCCACCCTGCACCGTCTGGGTATCCAGGCCTTCCAGCCCAAGCTGATCGAGGGCAAGGCCATTCAGCTGCACCCGCTGGTGTGTACCGCCTTCAACGCTGACTTCGACGGTGACCAGATGGCCGTTCACGTGCCGCTGGGCAACGCCGCGATCCTGGAAGCCCAGCTGTTGATGCTGGCCAGCCACAACATCCTGAACCCGGCCAACGGCGCGCCCATCGCGGTACCCAGCCAGGACATGGTGCTTGGTCTGTACTACATCACCAAGGGCCGTAAGAGCGATGCCGAGCGCACCATGAAGGGTGAGGGCCGCACGTTCTACAGCAGCGAGGAGGTGATCATCGCCTACAACGAGAAGAAGCTCGACCTGCACACGTGGATCAAGCTGCGTTGGATGAACCCGAAGACGGGCAAGGCGGAGATGATCGAGACCACCTGCGGACGCACCATCTTCAACGAGGTGGTTCCCGATGAGGCTGGCTTCATCAACGAGGTGCTCACCAAGAAGGCGCTCCGCGACATCATCGGCAAGGTGATGAAGGAGACCGGGGTGGCCCGTGCCGCACAGTTCCTGGACGACATCAAGGACCTGGGCTTCATGAGCGCCTACCGTGGCGGTCTGAGCTTCAACCTGGATGACGTGATGATCCCCGGCGAGAAGGAGAAGCTGGTGGCTGCCGCCCAGGCCGAGGTGGACGAGGTGACGAGCAACTACGAGATGGGTCTCATCACCAACAACGAGCGCTACAACCAGACGATCGACATCTGGACGCACACCAACAGCAAGGTGACCTTCACCCTGATGGAGCGCATCAAGAGCGACCGCCAGGGCTTCAACTCCATCTTCATGATGATGGACAGCGGCGCCCGTGGTTCCAAAGAGCAGATCCGTCAGCTCAGCGGCATGCGTGGTCTGATGGCCAAGCCGCAGAAGAGCGGTGCCGGTGGTGGTCAGGACATCATCGAGAACCCCATTCTCTCGAACTTCAAGGAGGGCCTGTCCATCCTGGAGTACTTCATCTCCACCCACGGTGCCCGTAAGGGTCTGGCCGATACCGCACTGAAGACCGCGGATGCCGGTTACCTCACCCGCCGTCTGGTGGACGTGGCCCAGGACGTGGTGATCACCGAAGAGGATTGCGGCACGCTGCGCGGTCTGGTGGCCACCGCCCTCAAGAAGAACGAAGAGATCGTGGAGAGCCTCTACGACCGCGTACTGGGCCGCACTGCGGTGCAGGACGTGTTCCACCCGCAGACCGGCGAACTGATCGTTGCTGGTGGTGAGTCGATCAACGAGGACATCGCTGCAGCCATTGCCGCGAGCCCCATCGAAGAGGTGGAGATCCGCAGCGTGCTCACCTGCGAAATGAAGCAAGGTGTGTGCGCCAAGTGCTATGGCCGCAACCTGGCCACCAACCGCATGGTGCAGCGTGGCGAGGCCGTGGGTGTGATCGCCGCACAGTCCATCGGTGAACCGGGAACCCAGCTTACGCTGCGTACCTTCCACGTGGGTGGTGTGGCCGGTAAGATCACCGAAGAGAGCGAGATCCGCGCCAAGTACGATGGTATCCTGGAGATCGACGACCTGCGCACGGTGAAGAAGAAGGACCGCAAGGGTGGCGACGCCGAAGTGGTCATCAGCCGCAGCACGGAGATGCGGATCGTGGATGCCAACACCGGTATCGTGCTCACCACGAGCAACGTGCCCTACGGTGCGTTCCTCTACCTGAAAGGCGACCAGCCCATCAAGAAGAACGACCTGATCTGCACCTGGGACCCTTACAACGCGGTGATCATCTCGGAACTGGCCGGTAAGGTCGAGTTCGAGAGCATCGAGGAGAACGCCACCTACCGTGAGGAGATCGACGAACAGACCGGCTTCGCCGAGAAGGTGATCATCGAGAGCCGCGACAAGCGGAAGAACCCGACGATCAAGATCATGGACGTGAAGGGCAAGGAGGAGCTGAAGACCTACAGCCTGCCCGTGGGTGCACACATCATCGTCAGCGAAGGACAGAAGATCGAAGCTGGCGATGTACTGGTGAAGATCCCGCGTACCTCAGGCAAGGGTGGTGACATCACCGGCGGTCTGCCGCGTGTGACCGAACTGTTCGAAGCGCGTAACCCCAGCAACCCTGCGGTGGTGAGCGAGATCGACGGCATCATCTCCTACGGCAAGATCAAGCGTGGTAACCGCGAGATCATCGTGGAGAGCCGCACCGGTGAGCGCAAGATGTACATGGTGCCGCTGAGCAAGCACATCCTGGTACAGGAGAACGACTTCATCAAGGCCGGTCAGCCGCTGAGCGATGGTTCCATCAGCCCCGGCGACATCCTCGATATCCAGGGTCCCACCCGGGTGCAGGAGTACTTGGTGGATGAGGTGCAGGAAGTGTACCGCATGCAGGGTGTGAAGATCAACGACAAGCACTTCGAAGTGATCGTCCGTCAGATGATGCGCAAGGTGGAGATCGAGGATCCGGGGGACACCCGCTTCCTGGAGCGCCAGAGCGTGAACAAGACGGAGTTCATGGAGGAGAACGACATGATCTATGACAAGATGGTGGTGACCGACGCCGGTGACAGCACCAACTTGAAGGAAGGTCAGATCCTGAGCATGCGCAAGCTGCGCGATGAGAACAGCGCCCTGAAGCGCCGCGACGCCAAGCCGGTGGAGGCACGTCCTGCCAAGCCCGCCACGGCCCGCATCATGCTGCAGGGGATCACGCGTGCATCGCTCCAGACGGACAGCTTCATCAGTGCTGCATCGTTCCAAGAGACCACCAAGGTGCTGAACGAAGCCGCTGTGAACGCGAAGGAAGACCACCTCGTGGGCCTGAAGGAGAACGTCATCGTGGGTCACTTGATCCCTGCTGGAACCGGTGCCCGCGAGTACCGCGGCGCCATCGTGGCCAACAAGACCGAGTATCAGCGCATGATGGCCGACAAGCTGGCCGCGCAGGAGATCGACGAGTGAACATTGGCGCAGTGTAGGGGCGCACGATGATGCGCCCCTACAGCGCCAAACAGAACGACCATGGCCGACCAGAAAGACCAACCCCGCCCGAACCAACTGAGCATCGAGATCAGTGAGGAGGTGGCCGATGGCATCTACAGCAACCTTGCCATCATCACCCACAGCAATTCGGAGTTCGTTGTGGACTTCGTGCGTGTGATGCCTGGTGTGCCCAAGGCGAAGGTGCGTTCACGCATCCTGCTCACGCCCCAGCATGCCAAACGCCTGATGCGTGCGCTGATCGACAATGTGCAGAAGTTCGAGCAGGTACATGGCGCCATCCGGGAGACCGAGATGCCCGATGTGCCGATGAACTTCGGAGGCCCCACGGCGCAAGCCTGAGTCAACGATACCGTAGTGTGAAGCCCTGCCGATATCGGTGGGGCTTCGTGCTTCAAGGGTCAGCGCATGGCCCGAAGGCGCTCGGCTACGGAAGCATCAGCACAGTCCTCGGCGATCATCCGGTCCAGGTGGCGTTCGTAGCCTTCGTTGACGTAGCCGTAGCGCAACATGTGCAGATCGAGGAGCAGTTCGTCCACGCGGGTCCATCGTTCACCGGCCAGGTGTCGCTGGTCTGCGGACAACCGGGCTGGATCGCCTCCTGCGGCTTCATACGCATCGAGCAAGGTGTGGTCGATCATTCCTGGGCGCGTTCGTTGAAGAGCATATAGCCGAAGTTGAGGCTCCAGGCCCAAGGGTTCCGCAAGCCATCGAAGTAGCTTAGATTGAACCACACCGGCCCCACCGGACTTTGGTAGATCAGCGAGCCTGCACCGATGTAGTACCGTTGGGTGAAGGCCGGCGCTAGCACCGCTTCGTCCGCGCCGCCACGTATGATCGGTTCGTAGGGTTGGAAGACATAGGCCTCCATGCGCAGATCGAACTTATTCCGCCCAACGGCCATGATGGCGCGCATACCACCGGCGATGAATTTGGTGGTGCGGAATTCCGGGATGAAGTAGGTGCGGCTCTCCGGTGTGGGTTGGAAGGCCGGTGCGCGGATGATGGTGGCGGTATAGTTCTGGAACATCGGCATGGTGCTGTACACGCCTTCCAACAAGTACCCCAAGCGTACGGTACCGCGCGACAGCAGATACTGGTCCACGCGGCCCCGAAGCGCCACCCACGCATGGTCCGCCATGAGCGGGTCCACCAACGGTCGTGTGGTACCCAGGTCGGTGCGTTCACGGCCGTTCACATAGCGCAGTGATAGGCTCAGCTCTTCGCCGCTGTTGGGATGCTGTTTGCGGTTCAATGATCTCCGGATCAATTGCACTGCTCCCGTCGCGTGGCCGAAGAACGTGACGTCGCTGGTATCCGTGCCGCTGAACAGATCGTTCTGGTAGTAGCTGTCCTTGGTCTCGGCAGCGCGCAGATCGACCCGTAACAGGCCCTTGTTACCAAGCCCCACCCCCATATTGATGCCGGTGTACGTCTCGCGCATGACCACGAAGCTGGGCTTCACTTCATCAAAGAAGGTGCTGAAGCTGCGGAAATGGTCCCAGCGGTGCAGGTTGAAGTGTGGTTCAAAGTAGATCGGTGTGCGCCAAGGCAGGTCGAACCGGAGCTTCAGCTGACCCGCAGCGTAGAACTTGCCGAAGTAGGAGAGGGCATCCACGTAGGCCGAGCTGCGGCCGAAGAGGTTGTACCGAAGGCCTGCCATCCCTGTGTTGATCGGGCGTGAAGAGAACATGCCGCCGAAGCGAACCTCCAGGTCCTTCTCGGGCTTCACGTGCAGGTCCAGGTCGAACACGGATCGCTGCCGGTCGAACGTGGCCTTGGGGTAAAGCAGCGCGATGTTGCGGTCCGCATAGAGCCGGAAATAGGCTTTCTTGAACTCTGGATAGGTGAGGTTCCCCGGTTTCCGGCGAAGGGTGCGGTCCACATATAGGGTCTGGCGTCGGTTCAGACCATGCACACGGATATCGCCGAAGCGTAGTTCTGGTTGCAAGGCGCGGAACTGCCGCCGTTGCTCCGCGACCTCACCGGGCGCCACATACCGTTGCAATTGGGCCTGGATCTCGGGTATCCGCTTCAAGGCTTCGCGGTAGCCATCTGCGATCGCCACCCCCGGTTCGGAGAAGTCGAACGTGGAAGTGCTGGTGCGGGGCTCAATGATCACGCCGTTCTCGCAGATGACCGAGAAGTTGGTGGGTTCCTGCATCATGGCCCGCAGCTGGCTCAGCAGGTCGTCCTCGCTGGGCGGTGCCGAGTTGCTGGATACGTTGCTGCCGATGATGATGTCGGGGAAGTAATCCTCGTACATCACATCGCTCGGGAAGTTGTTGTACAGCCCTCCGTCCATCATCAGATGCCCGTCGATGCGGATAGGCTTGAAATAGAACGGGTAGCTCATGCTGGCGCGCACGGCCTGGGCCAGGTCGCCATCCCGGAACACGCGCGCGCGTTGTGCTGTGATGTCAGAAGCCACACAGCGGAACGGAACAAAGAGGCTGTCCAGGTCGTAGCCGGCAAGGGCAGCTGCTGGAGCGAACCCGCGCATCTGCTCGAGGTCCAACAGCACCGGGCTGCGCAGGTTGGTAGGCAGGGACGTTTGCAAGGTGGTGTCCAAGTCGAAGCGCAGGCTGATGATGGAAGCGTCGGGTGCGTCCTGCTTGAAAAAGTGCTCGAACTGGGGCTCCACGCCACCATCGGCCATGATGCGGAACTGTTCGGTGCGGAACAGGCTGTCGATCTCGGCCGGTGAATAGCCCGCTGCGTATAGCCCTCCAACCAGGGCCCCCATGCTGCTGCCCGTGATGTAGTCGATGGGGATGCCGTGCTCCTCCAAGGCCTTGAGCACGCCGATGTGTGCCATGCCCGTAGCGCCACCGCCGCTCAGCACCACCCCCACGCGCTGGGCATGCAGGTGCCCCATGACAAGGCTCACCAGCAGGGAGAGAAGGATGCGATGAACGGTCATGGCCCGGTAGCTTCGCAAAAGTAGGGCCGCAGGTGCTGGCACCTGAACCGTTCACCCCTTGAACAGACCGGCCACGTAGGCGGGTGTGTGCACCAGTCGGCTGCCGTACCAGCTGAAGAGCTCTCCGTCCACCAGCTTCACCGGTGTGCCTGGGCAGATCATGTTCAGGTCCAGGATATGCGCCTCCTTGAAGGGGTAGGGTTCGCTGGAAAGCAGGATGATGTCCGGATCGGCCTCTGCCAACTGCTGGTCGCTGATCTCCGGGTAGCGCGCATCGCCCTCGTCGAACACGTTGTGCAGCCCGCAGCGCAGGAGCATGTCGTTGATGAAGGTGCCGTGGCCTGCCGCCATGTACGGCTCGCGCCAGATGAGGTAGGCCACCGTGTAGGGCGGGTCCAGCGGAACAAGTCGTGCGAAACCGGCAATGATCTGTGTGGCCAGTTCCTCAGCGCGAGCAGCAGTGTTGGTGATCTGGCCCACGCGGCGGATCATGTCCAGCGCGCCATCGAGGTCGCGGATGTCGCTCATCCACACGGGGAATTCCGCAGCCAGCGCTTCGATATCCTCTTTGCGGTTCTCTTCCTTATTGCCGATGATGAGATCGGGCTTCAGGCTGCGGATCTTGGCGAGGTCCACCTTCTTGGTGCCGCCCACACGGTGTTTGGTCTTGAACCAGGTCTCCGGGTGGATGCAGAATTTGGTGATGCCCACCACGCGCTCGCCGAGGCCCAGGTCGTAGAGCAGTTCGGTCTGCGAGGGGACGAGAGAGATGATGCGTTGGGGGTGGGGGGGCACGTCCACCGGGCGCCCCATCTGATCGATATCGGTCGGCATCGGAATTGGCCTACCGCAATTTCCCGATGATATCCTGCTTCGTCAGGATCCCGTATCCGTTCGGCTGTTCCACCAACACCGCCGGACTGCCATTCCCCAGGCGCTTCGCCACCTCATCCAACGTGGCTTCCAAGGGTATCACCGGCAACGCAGGGCCCATCACCACGCGAGCCTTCTGCGTGCGGACCTCGGCATCCTCCAGGATGGCATCGAACAGGCGCGCATCGGTGATGGTGCCTACAGGCTTGCCGTTCTCGAACACGGGCAGTTGATCGATGTTGTGCGCGCGCATCTTGTCGATGGCCATCAGCACCGGTTCATCGGCCTCCACGCTGAGCAGTTGCAGGTCCTTGCCTTTCAACAGGTCGCCGGCGGTGGGCTTCTCTTCCACCAGGAAGCCGCGCTCACGCATCCAGTCGTCGTTGAACATCTTGCCCAGGTAGCGCGTGCCATGGTCGTGGAAGATGACCACCACCACGTCCGTGGGCTTCAGCAGGTGCTTCATTTGCATCAGGCCCGCCATGGCCGCGCCCGCGCTGTTCCCCACGAAGATGCCCTCGTCCTTCACCACCTTGCGGGTGTAGATGGCGGCATCGCGGTCGGTCACCTTCTCGAAGTGGTCGATGAGGTCCATGTCCACGTTCTGCGGCACGAAGTCCTCGCCGATACCTTCGGTGATGTACGGGTATATCTCGTTCTTGTCGAAGATGCCGGTCTCCTTCAGCTTCTTGAAGACGGAGCCGTACGTGTCGATGCCCCAGAGCTTGATGTTCGGGTTCTTCTCCTTCAGGTAGCGCCCCGTGCCGCAGAGGGTGCCACCGGTGCCCACACCCACCACGAGGTGTGTGATCTTTCCATCGGTCTGGTCCCAGATCTCGGGGCCGGTGCTTTCGTAATGCGCCTGACGGTTGCTGAGGTTGTCGTACTGGTTGGCCTTCCAGCTGTTGGGCACTTCGTTCACCAGGCGGCTGCTCACGCTGTAGTAGCTGCGCGGGTCCTCGGGGTCCACGTTGGTGGGGCACACGATCACTTCGGCCCCGAAGGCGCGCAGGGCGTCCACCTTTTCCTTGCTCTGCTTGTCGGTGGTGGTGAAGATGCACTTGTAGCCCTTGATGATGGCTGCGATGGCGAGGCCCATGCCGGTGTTGCCGCTGGTGCCTTCGATGATGGTGTATCCGGGCTTCAGCAGGCCGGCCTTCTCCGCATCCTCGATCATCTTCAGGGGCCAGCACGGTGCAGGGCAGGTCCTTGACGATGCGGTTGAGCTTCACCATGGGCGTGTTGCCGATGGTGCTGAGGATGTTGGCGTGGATCTTCATGGATGACAAAGGTATCGGCATAGTTTCGAGGGTCGACGACCCTCGAAACTATGCGAACCTGATCGCCTTCGCCGGCGCAATGCGCGTGACCAACATGCTCGGAAGCACCAAGGCCGCCACGCACACCACCAAGGTGCCCAGGTTCAAGAGCAGGATGGGCCACCACTGGAGATCGATGGCCACCACATCCACGTAGTAGGTCTCCACGGGAAGCTTCACTACTTGGAAGTGGCGTTGTATCCACGCCAGGGTGATGCCGAGCAGATCGCCCAGTACGATGCCCACGCCCAGGATGTAGGCTGCGTCGATCAGGAAGATGCGGCGGATGGCGCCATTGCTGGTGCCCAGTGCCTTGAGCACACCGATCATGTTGGTGCGCTCCAGGATGATGATGAGCAGGGCCGAGGTCATGTTGATGATGGCTACGATGACCATCAGCAGGATGATGACCACCACGTTCTTGTCGAGCAACTCCAGCCAGGCGAAGATCTCCGGGAACCGATCGCGCACGGTGACACTTCGCAGGTTCATCGGCAGGTGGTCGCGGTAGATGATGTCGTCCACACGCAGCAGGTCATCGAAGTCGTCAAGGATCACTTCAAAGCCGCCGCAGTACCGTGTATGCGTGCCACCCGTTCCTCCGCGTTCCACCAGCAGTTCCGTTCCGGTCGGTCGCACGTGGATCCACGCGGTGTCCGGCAGGGTCTCCGCATCATCCCGCAGAACGACCTGTACCGTGGTGTCACCCAACACGCGCAACAGATGAGGCCCTTTCCCGCGCCATGGCAGGCCCGGCCAGGTGAAGTGATACGAACGATCACCGCCGAATCCCAAGGCCTCCACCCACAGCTGACCAGGCATGCTATCGTTCACCAATAGTTCCGCCTTCAGGCCCCACTGCGAGAAGCGTTGCAGATGTTCGATATCGGTATAGACCATCTGATGGTCCAGCTGCTCCAGGCCGGTCTCGTACAGACCGCTCACCCGGAACCGGCGGGGCCGCACCTCATCCCGGTCCTTCACCAGATAGACCGTGATGGTATCACCTGTACCGATGTGGAGGCGACGCCCCATCCAGCTGCTGATGAGCATGTCGATCGGGTGGAGGGTGTCACCGATGGCAGGTAGGTCGCCGTCCTTCAGGTGCTTACGCAGAAAGCTCCAATCGTAGTCCAGGCCCACGCCCTTCACTACCACGCCTTCAATGTCCATATCCGTTTCGATGATCCCCGGCTTGGTGGCATGGATCTGGATATGCTGCACGCCAGGAACCGTATCCAGCGCGGGATAGAAGTCCTGGTCGATCGGTACGCGCGGGGTCTCCTTGGGGTCGGTCTGCATCAACGCGCCGATCTGCAGGTGCCCTCCTGCGCCGGTTACCTTCGCCCGCACCTCGCGCTGGAAGCCCTGCGTGACACCCAGAGTAAGGATCATCACCGCCATGCCCACCACGATGCCGATCACCGCAATGCCCACAATGGGACGCGACAACCGGTCGCTCCGCTCCTTGTCGAAGAGGATGCGTCGGGCAATGAAATGGGCGAAGCTCACTGTTATCCTACCCTTGCTGGGCCGGGCGAAGATAGCGGGCGCCATCGCCGTGGTCATGGTCACTGCGGGCTGCGAAGCGCAGACCGCGATGCCCGCATCACCTGC
>JALOLX010000297.1 GCA_025455765.1 Flavobacteriales bacterium
GCGAGCAAAAGGAAACGTGTGTTCATGGCTGTCCGTTGTTCTACAGCTAGGACAGCACAACCTGCGAATACCCCTACTCCTGATCCAAAAAAAGATCAAGGATGATCAAAAACGAACGCCCAGCGCGAGGTTCCAGCCCATCCACAGGCCGAAGCGGGTGTTCCCATCCACCTGGTCGAGCAGGTTGTTGGCGGGGATCAGGGTGCTGAGGAAAGCGCCCGTGTCCGCATCGCGGTGATCGGTGACCAGGCCGTTCAATACGGGACCGGCAGCCAGGGAGAACCGATCGGCCACAAGCACTCCATACGACCCGAATCCGTACAGGAAACCCCAACGGCCCGAAGCCTCCACAGCAGGAGAATAACCAAGGATGTTGTGGAAGTGGCGAACGCCGGTTCTAAGATGCAAGCTCATGGGAAGAACATCTGTGTGGACCATATCGAAACGGTGGTAACCCGTTCGTGCAATGGTGAGCAGACCAATGGCCGCACCGGAAATGGTGTCACTGATATTGAGAATGCCCACCTGCGCGCCGAGGGCACGACGTGCGAAGTTCACCACGCCTACTTGCGCGCCACGTACCGTATGTGTGGCCAGGTTGATCCCGAAGGTGATCTGACCACCTTCCACCACGCGTGCATAGTTCGAAGCAAACCCGAACTGGCCGCCGGTGACCGTATCGATGGCCACATTGGCCCCGAATGAGACCTGCCCACCAGCAACATCCGCAGCGTAGTTGGCGGCCAGACCCACCTGACCACCGCCCACGGGGCCCAGTGCGACGTTCATTCCGGCCGTGACCTGGGCACCAGCGACCGCGTGCGCATAGTTGAGCGCACCCGCCACTTGTGCCTTGTTCACCGCGCCCATGGATGCATTCACGCCACCGCTTACCTGCACGCCATCCATATCCCCCAATGCGATGTTCAACGCGCCACCGATCTGCGTGCCGGTCATACCCTTGCGCACGAGGTTCACCGCTCCAGCGAGTTGCACTCCGCTCAGCGTATCCCACGCGGTATTGCTCGCACCGGCCAATTGGAAACCCTTCACCATACCCATCACATGGTTGGCGCCACCCGCGATCTGAACGCCATCGCTCACCCCACCCACCACATTGCCCATGCCCGCGATCTGCAGGCCCTTCATGTCGTTGCGCAGCAGGTTCACACCGCCGGCCACCTCCACACCTTCAAGTCCGCGGGCATACCCACCGATGATGTTGAGCGAAGCGCGGTTGATGATCGATCCGCTCACCGCCCCATTGGTCCCGATGGTCGGTATGAGCGACACTTGCCGATCGCGACGCTCCGACACATCGAGATACGCCGCTCGATCCATGCGTGACGATGGTACCAGCAGCCGTGCCACGCCCAGGTCCTCCACCGCGCAGCGCTCCAGATCACAGCGGGGTGCGAGACGCTCCAGTCGGTCCAAGGGGCGAAGGATGATGTTCCCAGCCATTCCCGCGCGCGGCACATGGACCACCGTGTCGTGGTAGCCGTGCCGGGTGATGAGCACCGGTGTGCGTTCCAGATCACCCGTAAGGTCCAGGGTGAACATCCCTTGTGCATCGCTGAGGCCGATGTTGTTCCGGCGCACCTCGTACAGTGCGGCTCGCTCGATCGGCCTGCCCGTGGCTGCATCGCTGATCCTTCCCGTAACACTGAACCGCTGCTTACGCTCTTTCGAGCCGGTGATGATGATGTGGTTACCGCTCTCCTTCCACTGGACCTGCTTCGGCAACACCTCCTTGAGCACCGCTTCGACGCGTTCGCCTTCTGCGTGTACATCCACGAGGCTGTCACCCGGCACGGTGGCCGCGTTGTAGCTCAAGCGGAAGTCGCCCTCCTTGGCGATAAGGGTCAATACCGCGGATAGCCGCACGCGCTCCGCATGCACGGTGATGCGCCGCTGGAGGATCGATCGGGCCGACGACCACTGGACGCTCAGGGACAGTATGCAGACGATCATCGCCCGCAGTGCCCTGGTCCTCCGGCCGACCTCAGCACCCTTCGCCATCGAGCAGGTAGGTGCCATCGGGTGATCGGTCCAATTGGAGCGCGAAGGTCTCAGCGATGACCTCCAGGATGGTGGGCAATGCCTCATCGTCGAACTCGGCGGTGAGTGTGCACCGCTCCAGTTGCGGGTTGCGGAGTTCGATGCGGACCTGATAGATGCGTTCGAGCTGGTCCATCACCAATGCGAGCGGCGCCTCTTCGAATTGGAGGATGCGCCATCCCCAGACCTCCGCGGGTGTGGTGGGCTTGCGCTCCAGGTAGTGACGCTCCTTGTGGTACACCGCTTGGTCGCCGGCCACAAGATCGAGCGCATCGTTCCCTGCTTGAACACGCACCTTACCGCTGCGGACCTTCACGATCACCAGGGACGACGTGTCGGAAGCACTCAGCTCGAAGGCCGTACCGAGCACGGTCACCTGCACATCACCACTGCTCACCACAAAGGGCCGGGCTTCATCGCGCTGCACCTCGAAATAGGCCGATCCGCTAAGGAGCACTTCGCGGGTATCGCCCATGCGCACCTCAATGGCACTGCCCGGGGCCACCACCACCCGGCTGCGATCAGCGAGCAACAGGTCCTGGAGCTCGGCCTTCGCCGCATACCGCTCGGTGGGAGGTCGGTTGTAACGCAGGACCCCGAACACGACCCCGACCAGAACGGCGGCAGCAGCCACCCAACGCAGCCAAGGCCGTTCCGCCCGAAGGGGGACCACGCGACCCTTGCCTTCCGCTTCGGCGATCCGCGCATGAACGTGCTCCCAGGCGGCGTTCACATCCACCTCGTCCGGAGCAGCACCTTGCCCGCTCAGGTCCCACGCATCCTGCATCCTGCGCAACTCCGCTGCATTGGCCGGAGCATGGGACGTCCATTCCTCCACCGCTGCGCGCAGGGAAGCATCCGCCTCTCCGGCCACATAGCGTGCCAGGAGATCGCTGTCGATGGGTGTTGGTCCGTTCA
>JALOLX010000298.1 GCA_025455765.1 Flavobacteriales bacterium
GCGGCGCGGTGAACTGCGCCTGCGCGCCGAATACCAGCGGCAGATCAAAGGCTTCCTGTGGATGAGCGTACAGGCCGGCTACCGGCACGACTGGAGCTTTGATGCGGATGAACTGCCCGAGGGCCGCGAGTTCTTCCGCGGCTTCTTCGGTGATCAGCCCTTCGCCATGCTGAATGAGCTGGGCGGTGCGCCGTATGCCCAGGTGGGTATTCACTTGGTGAGCCCGTAGGCCGCCTCTCCTCTTGCGCGCCAGGACTGGAACGCCAAGCGCACACCTCAGCGCCGGGCAGGCACGTATGGGGACTTGTTAACAAGCCCAAACACCCCGAACAGGACACCCGGCCCGTTCGTCCATTTGCGAAACCGGACGTCATGACCACATCTGCGCGCCTCGTTCTATGCTGCGGCCTAGCCGCCCTGCTCCATCCTGCCAGTGCGCAGGATACGACCACACCGAAGACCCTGCTTGGTAACGGCGCTGCCCTGAGCACCGACGACCTCGGCTTCAGCATCGCACCGGCCTACGGCATCACCAGCATGGACGGGCGCAGCGCCTCGCTGTTCCAACTGCGCGCCGGAGTGGGCATCAAGGACAAGCTCACCCTGGGTGGCTACTTCAACACCTCGCTGAACGAGATACGCCCGCAGAGCGAAGTGCTGCCCAACATCTACATGGACTATTGGAGCGTGGGCGGCTACATGGAATACACGCTCCTTTCGGACAGGGTCGTTCACCTCACGTTCCCGCTGATGGTAGGTTTCGGCGAGGTGGAGATGGACAACGAGCCCGACAACCTGGAGCTGGGCGAGGCCAACTTCCTTGTGGTGGAACCGGCCGCGCTGATGGAGCTCAACCTGACCAAATACGTGCGCTTCAACCTGGGGGCTGGTTACCGCCTGGTGGGCGACATGGCCTACCGCAACTTCACCCAGGCGGAGATCAGCGGCCTCACGGGCTACATCGGTCTGCGGGTCGGACTGTTCCGCTAATGGCCGACGATGAGTTACCTTGGCAGGAACGACACACAGGCCGGTGAAGGACGGAACAACCTACACAGAGACCCAACGCTTCGACCAATGGTGGCTGCGCATGCTGTTCGCCGCCCTCAACCTTGTGTTCGCCTACGCCGTGTGGCTGCAGGTGGCCGAGGGCCGGGGCCTTGGTGACGATCCGCTTTCGTTGGACATGCTGGTGCTGGTGTGGCTCTCCCTGGGGGTATTCACCGTGCTGTTCCTGCGCACCCGGCTGATCACGCGGGTGGATGCCTCCGGTGTGCATGTGCGTTTTGTACCGTGGCAGCGGCAGGGCCGCCAGGTTCCGTGGTCGCAGGTACAGGGCTGCCGCGTGCGCCAGTACCGACCGCTCATCGACTTCGGCGGCTGGGGGATGCGCAGTTCCATGGGCGGCCGCATGGAGGGCTACACGACAAGCGGCGACCGGGCCTTGGAGCTGGACCTCGGCGAACGCCGGAGCCTGCTCATCGGCACCCAACGGCCGGAGGAATTGGCGGCGGTGTTGCGGGCGTTGGGGCGGGGTTGAAAGTAGATCGGCAGCCCCCATCAACACGCTTCCAGAGCTGAAGGTAGACCGGCACGCGGCGCGAAGGAGCCGGCTGCAGTGTGTCCGTGCGTAACGTTCACTATCTTGGACAAGCCCCATGGACAAGGAAGGTGTCAACCAGGAACAGGCCGTGAAGCTGGAGCACTTGGTACACAAGGCCCAGCGGTGCATCGCGCTGCGCTTCCCGTATGACGCGGCCTTGGTACAGGCAGCCAAGCAGGCCGGTGCCCGTTGGAGCAATACGCACCGATGCTGGTGGACCCCGAACGGCCCAGAACACCTCCAGGCCATCTTCGCCGCGTTCAAGGGTAAGGCGTGGGTGGACATGAACGGGCTGCGGAACAAAGCGGACGCTGTGCCGACCATTCCGAAAGCACCTTTGCCCCCAGCGCAAAGGGCAACGACGGGCAAGAAACCTACACCGATCGTTCAGCGACCGCAGCGCAAAGAGCCGAAAGCTGTGCCCCTTCCAGCGGAGCATGAGAACGCCTTGGCCGCGATGCGGAAGAAGCTGGAGATCGCGCGGTACAGCCCGAACACCATCGACACCTACCTGAACGCCACCAAGCAGTTCTTCCTGCGGTTCGCGGCAAAGCACCCGACCGACATCCGCACGGAGGACATTGAGACCTACCAGCACGAGCTGGCCCGTGCCGGCAAGAGCAACAGTTACCTGAACCAGGTGGTGAACGCCGTGCGCTACTATTACAAGGATGTGCTGGGGGATGCGTACCGCGTGCAGTTCATCGAGCGGCCACGGAAAGAGAAGAAACTCCCTTCGGTGCTCAGCGAGCAGGAAGTGGCTTCCTTGTTGAAGTCCCCGACCAACCTGAAGCACCGCTGCATGCTCATGCTCATCTACTCCGCCGGGCTGCGCATGGGCGAATTACTGCGGCTGGACGTTGCGGATATCGATCGCGACCGCCGCCAGGTCCTCATTCGGGGAGGTAAAGGCAAGAAGGACCGTGTTTCTCTTCTCAGTACCAAGCTGCTTCACATGCTCGATGCCTACCTGAGCGAGTACCGGCCGAAGCAACACCTGTTCGAAGGCCAGACCGGAGGACGGTACAGCGAAGCCAGTGTCCAAGCTGTGTTCCACGCCGCGAAGGAGAAAGCGGGTATAGCCAAACCAGCTACTGTACATACGCTGCGCCATTCGTTCGCAACCCATCTTTTGGAGAAGGGGACCGACCTACGCTATATTCAGACCCTGTTAGGTCACTCAAGCAGCAAAACGACCGAGATCTATACCCATGTCAGCACCAAGGCCCTGGGCAAGATCAGAAGCCCCCTGGATGACCTCGACCTCTGACACCGA
>JALOLX010000021.1 GCA_025455765.1 Flavobacteriales bacterium
CTGATGCGTGCCGCAGCACTCTCCAGGGGGCCGACAATGGTGATGTAGGGGTTGCTGGCCGTCTGTAACAGCGACAAGCCGGAACCGATCACGAACAGGCCGGCAAGGAACAGTGGGTACGAGCGCTGCTGGGCGGCCGGCACGAACAGCAGTGCACCCGCTGCCATGATCAACAGGCCGATCATCATGCCCGTCTTCATGCCCGTGCGCTTCAACACGGCGGCCATGGGCAGCGCGGTGACGAAGTAGGCGATGTAGAACGCGAAGGTGACGTAGAACGGCTCTGCGCCGGCTTCCAGCTGACAGATGATCTTCAAGTAGCTGATCAGCGGACCATTGATCCAGGTGATGAAGCCGAACAAGAAGAACAGCACGCCGAGCATCACCACGGCGGAGGTCGTACGGGATGGTTGCATGGCAGGATGGCCGAAGCCAGTGCCGCAAAGTAGGCGCGTTATCGCAACCTGTCCCTAAGGACCACCGGCCGGGAGCGAACAACCCGCTGTGAACGGAGGGCGCGTGCCACCATAAGTGACCTACGTCGTAGCGATCACCAATTGAGGTCCTTCCGGTAGTAACGAGGGAACCGCGTGGTGCGGCGGGTGCGCTTGTAGAACGCGTTCCATAAGGGGGTCTGCTTCAAAGCCGCGATCAGTCCATCCTCCTGTGGCATCGCTTGGCCGCCGAGCTTCGAGCGTGAGATGGTGTGTAGGTTGGGCATGCAGAACAGACAACACGGCACCCTATCGCGCTGCCTGCTGAGCACCTCGCACGGGGAACGGCGGCCACTGGCCAGGGAACGGCACTCCGAACGCAAGCCCCACCTTTGTGTCGTGCTGCGTTACATCGATGTGATCCTGCCCCTGGCCATTCCGGGCACGTACACCTATGCATGGGGTGAGGACCTGCCGCAGGTTACCGTGGGCATGCGCGTCTCGGTGCCTTTCGGTCGCGGGCGCAAGCTCTACGGTGCACTGGTACGGCGGGTCCACAACGAGGCTCCTCCCCACCACAAGCCGCGCCCGGCGCTGGGTGCACTGGATACTGCACCAGTGGTCACCGAGGAACAGTTCCTGCTTTGGGAGCGCATCAGCGAACACTACCTCTGCCACCTTGGGGAGGTGATGATCGCGGCGCTACCTGCACAACTATCCTTGAGCAGCGAGACCCGGTTGGTGCTGACGGGCGAACCACATGCCGACCTTGCCACTTACGGACGCGCGGGGATCGTGGTTGAGGCGTTGCTGCATCGGAGCGTCATCACGCTGGAGGAAGCGGGCGACCTGTTGGGCTTGAAGGACCCGATGCCGACGGTGAAGCGGCTGATGGAACAAGGCACCCTGCGCTTGGAGGAACGGATGAGCGCTGCGTGGAAGCCTCGTACGGCCCATTATGTGGAACTGCAGCCTGAGGCCCGTTCGGAAGCAGCGCTGCACGTCTGGTTCGATGCCTTGGAGCGCGCACCGAAGCAACTGCACCTGCTGATGCGGTATGTGGAACTGAGCCGATGCCTGAGCGAACAACCACGTGAAGTGGAACGACCAGCATTGCTGCGGGCGGCCGGGGTCAACAGTACCGTGCTCAGCAGCCTGGTGGAAAAGGGGCTGTTCCGCATCGATCAGCGCGAAGCCGGCACCCCTCCCCCCGAGGATCGCCGCAGAAGCATTCCCGCGTTGAGCCCTGCCCAGCAGCAAGCCTTGAACGAAGTGCGCCAGGCCTTCCTCAGCAAGCCGGTGACCCTGCTGCGTGGCGTCACCGCGTCGGGCAAGACGGAGCTGTACATCACCCTCATTCAGGAAGCGCTCGACCGCGGGGAGCAAGTGCTCTACCTGTTGCCGGAGATCGCGCTCACCACCCAGATCATCGCACGGCTACGCGAGCGCTTCGGCGACCGTGTGACCGTGGCCCACTCGCGCATGTCGCACAACGAACGCGCACGCGCCTGGATGGACATGACCCAGGGGCCCCACCCACCGCCGATCATTGTGGGTGCCCGCAGCGCCATTCTTCTACCCTACCGCAAGCTGGGCCTGGTGGTGGTGGATGAGGAGCACGATCCCAGCTACAAGCAGCAGGATCCAGCGCCGCGATACAATGCACGGGACATGGCCATCGTGCTCGCCTCGCTGCATGGCGCCCGCACATTGCTCGGCTCCGCTACGCCATCGATGGAGACCTTGCACAACGCACGGAGCGGCAAGTTCGGCCATGCAGAACTGCTGACCCGCTTCGGTGATGTGGCCTTGCCGGGCATCCAGCGGATCGACCTGCGCGACGCCTACAAGCGCAAGACCATGCGGGGCCACTTCAGCCTTACGCTCATCGAGCACATCCAACGTGCCTTGGAGCGTCGTGAACAGGTGATCCTGTTCCAGAACCGACGGGGCTACGTGCCGGTGTGGCAATGTGAGACCTGCTCCTGGGTGCCGGAATGTGACCAGTGCGATGTGAGCCTCACCTACCACAAGAGCGACCACCAATTACGCTGCCACTATTGCGGCCGACATTACCCTCCACCGCTCCACTGCGGATCCTGTGGCAGCAACCGGTTGCGTATGCTGGGCTTCGGGACGGAGAAGATCGAGGAGGAGCTGGCCCTGCAGTTCCCAGAGGCCCGCATCGGACGGATGGACCAGGACACCATGCGCGGCAAGCACGCCATGGACCGGCTGCTCACCAGCTTCGGCGAGGGAGGCATCGATATCCTGGTGGGCACACAGATGGTGACCAAGGGCCTGGACTTCGACCATGTCAGCCTGGTGGGCATCATCAATGCGGACAAGTTGTTGCGCTTCCCGGACATCCGGGCGCACGAGCGGGCCTTCCAATTGATGGCACAGGTGGCGGGCAGGGCGGGTCGGCGCAAGGAGGCGGGGATGGTGCTCATCCAGGCCACAGAGGTGGACCATCCGGTGCTCCAGTTCGTGGTGGAGCATGATGTGGAGGGCATGTACGCTCGGGAACTGGAGCACCGGCGCGCGCACGGCTATCCGCCCTTCACCCGGCTCATCGAACTGACCCTGAAGCACCGTTCAGAGGAGCGTGTTACGGCCACTGCGGCGGTGCTGGCCGTGGCCTTGCGCGATGGCTTGGGCGAGCGGGTCCTCGGTCCCGATGTGCCCGTGGTATCCCGCATCCGCGACCGTCACTTGCGCAAGCTGATGATCAAGGTGCGGCGCAGCGCCCATGCGGAGGAGAAGGCCTTCATCAGCGACACCATCGACCGGGTGTTCAGCGACCCCTTGCACGCCGCGGTGCAGCTCGTTACGGACGTGGATCCCCTGTAGCAGGCTCGGCGGGCCAGAGCAGCTGCCACAACCGGCCTTCGGGGCGTGATGCAGTAATTGACACCTGCGAGCCTGTGGCAGGATGGTCGAACACAACGTGGTGGGCGTGCAGGGCAATACTGCGTGCGGCACCGGCATCGCCCCGTTCGCCCCGGCGGGCACCGTACTTCACATCGCCTTTGATGGGATGCCCCCAGGCGGAGAGCTGTGCGCGGATCTGGTGGAAGGCGCCGCCTTCGGGCTCCACTTCCACCAGCGCATAACGATCACCTTGCTGAAGCAAGCGCACCACCGACCGGGCTGGCGGACCACTGCGGGTGCCGGACGCACCGACCACCGCCCGCCGCTGCCCGCTGTGGTGCGTAAGCTCATGGGTGAGCACAAGGGCTCCATCGGCAATGGGCGGCCTTCCTTCCACGATGGCCCGGTAGCGCTTCAGCACCCGTCGTTCGCGGAAGTCGGCATTGAGCGCTTGTAGGGCGGGGGGTGTTGCAGCGAGCACCAGTCCGCTCACGGGCCGGTCGATCCGGTTCACCAGTTCCAACGCGGGAAGGTTGAGCATCCCGCGCACAGCGGTCAATAGGTCCGGATCGCCGGTCGGGTCGGGTGCCACGGGCATGCCGTTGGGCTTGAACGCCACCACCACTCCGGCCTCCTGGTAGAGCACCTGGCAGGTGGCCGCTTCAGTACTGCTCATCCGCGCTGGGGAAGGAGCGGGAACGGACATCGGCCACGTAGGCGCCGACGGCATCGGTGATCACCTGATGCAGGTTGGCATACCGGCGCAGGAAGCGGGGATTGAACTCCTTGTTGATCCCGAGCATATCATGCAGCACCAGCACCTGTCCGTCCACTCCGCCACCAGCACCGATGCCGATGACGGGGATGTGCACACTGCGCGCCACCTCGGTCGCCAGCTGGGCCGGTATCTTTTCCAGCACGATCGCGAAGCAGCCCGCCTGCTCCAACAGCTTTGCATCCTCTCGCAGGCGTTGGGCTTCGGCCTCTTCCTTGGCCCTCACCACATAGGTGCCGAATTTGTAGATGCTCTGTGGTGTAAGCCCCAAGTGGCCCATCACGGGAATACCGGCACTGAGGATCCGCTCGATGGATCCGATCACTTCGCGACCGCCTTCGAGCTTCACGGCGTGGGCTCCGCTCTCCTTCATGATGCGGATGGCACTGTTCAATGCTCCCTTGGTGTTGCCCTGATAAGTTCCGAAAGGCAGGTCCACCACGACCAACGACCGCTGCACGGCGCGCACCACGCTGCTCGCATGGTAGATCATTTCATCCAGCGTAATGGGCAGGGTGGTCTCGTGTCCGGCCATCACGTTGCTGGCGCTATCCCCAACGAGCATCACATCCACGCCGGACGCATCCACGAGGCGTGCGAGCGAGAAATCGTAGGCGGTGAGCATGGAGATGGGCACCCCTTGGGATTTCATTTCCTGCAGGGTGTGGGTGGTAACGCGCTTGGCGTCGCGGGTGCCGGTGCTCATGATGTGGCGAAGCTACTGATAAGGGTGATGGCAGAGGATCCTGAAGGCTCACGCCAGGGCCACCTCTCATCGATCGGTACCGACCGTTCATCAGTTCACAAGAACCATCTCCCCTACCCGCCTATCTTTGGCGCTGAACCTGCAATGACCATGCGCCGAACTCTGCTCATGATGGGTGCCGCTGCCTCGCTCCTGGCTGGCTGCAGCACCGATCTGGACATCAATGCCCCGTACAAGGAGACCACCGTGGTCTACGCCCTCTTCAACATGCGTGAGGACACGCATTTCGTGAAGATCAACAAGGCGTTCCTGGGGGAGGGGGATGCGTTGGAATTCGCCCAAGTGCGGGACTCCAGCGAGTACCGTGCAGAGGATATCGAGTACGCGAAGGTGGTGCGGATCCAGAACGGGCAAGAGGTTGCCACATTTGATCTTCAGCGGATCACGGTGAATGGTAGGGAGCCCGGTACCTTCTATGGACCAAGCCAGACGCTGTACTACTTTGCAGGTGTTCAACAATTGCTGCCGATAACGAACACTCCGGTCTATCTCGACCCGGCCAGTACGTATGAGGTCCGCCTGAAAGTCAAAGGAAAAGAGATCTCCGCACGTTCGGTAGTTGTCAACGACTTCTCGATCGCCCAAAATGATCAGGACACCTCATACGCGACGCCGACGAACAGGATGAACTTCATTGCGGTTGGTGGGAATAACTATGCCAATTATGAGCTGAACTGGACCTCCCGCCTGAATTGTAAGCTGTTCCAAGTTTCATGGCGCTTTCGCTACGACGAGGTAAGAGGTACGGATACCGTTCGAACGTCCTTCACGCAAGGATGGGGGTCACGCACCGTCCCCAACTCAATGGATCCGGTACAACTTGACCTCATCCTACCGGGCGAAACGTTCTATCAGATCGTTCGCGATCGGATACCTGTGGACCCTTCGGTCAGTTCACGGATCTTTCGGGGCATTGACTTCCTGTTCACCGTAGCCGACGATGAGTTCAATACGTTCCTAAGCTTGCAATCGCCGGTTTCCGGGATCGTAGAGGAACGACCAACTTACTCAAACGTCAACGGAGGTATCGGATTAGTGGCCAGTCGCTACACGAAGTCAGTGCGCGGCAAGTGGCTCAGTCCGAATTCGCTTGACGAGCTTAGGAACGGCCCTTTCACCCAAGCCCTGAACTTCTGCACGCCGATCGATCCGCTCGACGCCCCCTTCTGCGACTGACAGGCTTTCTGTCGATCTGACATACGGAACCCTGCCCCTGCGGCAGGGTTCTTTCGTTCTGGCAGATTGGCGCGTGTTGGACTGGGCTGGCATGAAGGTTGACCAACGGGGACGACCGCAGAACGAAAGCAACCGACAACATGAGCAAGATCATTGGTATCGACCTGGGCACCACCAACAGCTGCGTAGCCGTAATGGAGGGCAACGAGCCCGTGGTGATCGCGAACAGCGAAGGCAAGCGCACCACCCCCAGTGTGGTGGCCTTCATCGATGGCGGTGAGCGGAAAGTGGGCGACCCGGCCAAGCGTCAGGCGATCACCAACCCCACCAACACCATCTCCTCCATCAAGCGTTTCATGGGCAACTCCTATGACGAATGCAGCAAGGAGGTAGGTCGTGTACCGTACAAAGTGGAACGCGGACCCAACAACACCCCCCGGGTGCAGATCGGCGACCGCCAATACACCCCGCAGGAGATCAGCGCCATGATCCTGCAGAAGATGAAGAAGACCGCTGAGGACTACCTCGGCACCACCGTAAGCGAAGCGGTGATCACCGTACCGGCCTACTTCAACGATGCCCAGCGCCAGGCCACCAAGGAGGCCGGTGAGATCGCGGGCCTGAAGGTGCGCCGCATCATCAATGAACCCACGGCCGCAGCCCTCGCTTACGGCTTGGACAAGAAAGGCATCGACCAGAAGATCGTGGTGTTCGACTGCGGTGGTGGCACCCACGACGTGAGCGTGCTGGAACTGGGCGACGGTGTGTTCGAGGTGAAGAGCACCGATGGCGACACCCACCTCGGTGGCGACGACTTCGACCAGGTCATCATCGACTGGCTGGCCGACGAGTTCAAGGGCCAGTTCAACATCGACCTGCGCAAGGACCCCATGGCCCTGCAGCGCCTGAAGGAAGCCGCCGAAAAGGCCAAGATCGAGCTGAGCTCCACCACGAGCAGCGAGATCAACCTGCCCTACATCATGCCGGTGGATGGCATCCCGCAGCACTTGGTGCGCAGCCTCACCCGTGCCAAGTTCGAGCAGCTCGCCGACAGCCTCATCAAGCGCACCATCGCCCCCTGCGAAAGCGCACTGAAGAACGCCGGCCTCAAGACCAGCGACATCGATGAAGTGATCCTCGTGGGCGGAAGCACCCGCATTCCCGCCATCCAGGAAGCCGTGAAGAAGTTCTTCGGCGGCAAGGAACCCAGCAAGGGCGTGAACCCTGATGAAGTAGTGGCCGTTGGCGCTGCCATCCAGGGTGGTGTGCTGGCCGGCGATGTGAAGGACGTGCTCCTGCTCGACGTTACCCCGCTGAGCCTCGGTATCGAGACCATGGGCGGTGTGATGACCAAGCTGATCGAGTCCAACACCACCATCCCCACCAAGAAGAGCGAGACCTTCAGCACCGCCAGCGACAACCAGCCCAGCGTGGAGATCCACGTACTGCAGGGTGAACGTCCCATGGCCGCTGGCAACCGCACCATCGGTCGCTTCCACCTCGATGGCATCCCCCCCGCCCCCCGCGGCGTGCCCCAGATCGAGGTGACCTTCGACATCGACGCCAACGGTATCCTGCATGTAGGCGCCAAGGACAAGGCCACCGGTAAGGAGCAGAGCATCCGCATCGAAGCCAGCAGCGGCCTCAGCAAGGACGAGATCGAGAAGATGAAGAAGGAGGCCGAAGCCAACGCGGACGCCGACAAAGCCGCCCGCGAGCGCGTGGACAAGCTCAACGCCGCTGACAGCCTCATCTTCCAGACCGAGAAGAGCCTCAAAGAATACGGCGACAAGATCCCGGCCGAGAAGAAGCAGCCCATCGAGGACGTGCTCACCCGCTTGAAGGATGCCCATAAGGCCCAGGACGTGGACGCCTGCGAGAAGCTCACCAACGAGCTGAACACGGTGTTCCAGGCCGCCAGCCAGGAGATGTACAACGCCGCCCAGCAAGGTGCAGCCAACGGTGGAGCACAAGGCAACACCAATACCACCGCCGACGCCGAGGTGACCGATGTGGACTTCGAAGAAGTGAAGGACAGCAAGTAAGCTGGGCCATCCATTGACCATGTGCGCGGAGCCGCTCCAGACCGGGGCGGCTCCGCTCGTTCATGCATGTCCCGTTGCAGGTGGCATAGGCCCAAGGATCACCGCAAGCAAGCTGTGTTGAATAGACCTCAGCGAAGGTGAACGTGCGCAGCCCACACGGACTGGATGGACAGGGAAATGAGGGACGGACCACACCTTGGAGCGCGATAGCTGGGCCATGGACGCTAGGGACAAGTGGAGCCGGGCGGGATGCCCGACTTGCGGCGGGGTGAACTTCGAACCCTGTTCTTCTGAACGAAGAACCCCGTCGCTTTCGCGACGGGGCTCGTCTCCTGTGGAGCCGGGCGGGATCGAACCGCCGTCCAAACGACCGGGCAATGGGCGTTCTACATGCTTAGCCGCTTCATTGGTTTTCGATCGCGAGCTGGGGAAGGGCACCCCACCCACGACTTAGGTCCTGTTTCTTACCTGTGCTCCGGACCACCGCACAGGCCAGTCTTCCAGGATGACACCCCTGATCCGGGAAGGAGGTTGACGGGCCTCCCCGAGGGGTACTCGTCCGCGCTACTGTTGTTCGCGAGGATTAAGCCGAACGGCCTTGGGCCATTAAGCTGCGAGAGCGTAGTCTACTTCGCCAGTTATGGCGTTGATGCACTGGGATACGGGCCGCACATCACGCCCGGCATGCTTACCACACCGCTCGAAGCCGCTGTCGAATCCAGGTCGGCCCCAGGATGGGTTTTCCAAAGAACACCACAAAGATACGGCGTTCAGCCCCCCACCCCACCCACAAGCCCTAATTTCGCGGCCCTTACCATGGCAGTACCCTATTCCCGGATCGGCATCATTCGCGAAGGCAAGCAACCCGCCGATCGCCGTGTGCCGCTCACCCCATCCCAGTGCGCCGAAGTAATGGCCGCCCACCCACACCTCGACCTGGTGGTGCAGCGCAGCCCTGTGCGTGCCTATACGGACGATGAATACGCCGCCGCAGGAGTGCCCCTCGTGGATGACCTGAGCGACCGCGACCTGATCATGGGTGTGAAGGAAGTGCCCCTGGACATGCTGCTCCCCGGCAAGTCGTACCTCTTCTTCAGCCATACCATCAAGGAACAGCCGCACAACCGCAAGCTCCTGAAGGCCGTCCTGGAGCGGGACATCCGGCTCCTGGACCACGAACTGCTCACCGATCCGCATGGCAACCGGGTGCTGGCCTTTGGCTATTGGGCCGGTGTGGTGGGCGCCTACAACGGGTTCCGCACCTGGCAACTGCTCCATGGCGGCCCTGCCTTGAAGCCAGCACATGCCTGCCACGACCTGGAAGAGCTGGAGCAGCACCTGCACGCTTATCCGTTGCCCAGCGATCTGCGGATCGTGATGACCGGCGGCGGCCGTGTAGGGAAAGGGGCCATGGGTGTATTGGAGCGCGCCGGTGTGGAGCGCATCACCCCGGCCGAATTCCTGGAAGCCACCAACACGCGCCCGGTCTACACCGTGCTCGGAACGACCGATCTGTATGAGCGCACGGACGGAGCACTGTTCGACAAGGAAGCCTTCCACCGCGACCCCAGCGGGCACCGCGCACGCTTCCTGGCCTATGCACGCAAGGCACACCTCTACATGGCCTGTCATTTCTGGGACCCGCGCGGCCCCAAGATCCTCAGTGCCGATGACCTGCGGGACCCCCAACTCGCCCTGGAGGTGGTCGCGGATATCAGCTGCGATATCGGCGGCCCCATTGATTGCACCCTCAGGGCCACGACCATTGAGGAGCCGTTCCTGGGATATGACAAGACCACCGGAGCTGAAGTGGTGCCAGGCCAGCCCGGCAGCATAGCCGTGATGAGCGTGGACAACCTGCCCTGCGAGTTGCCGCGTGATGCCTCTGAAGCCTTTGGTCGCGATCTGATCGCGCGGGTATTGCCGCATTTGTTGGGATCCGACGCGGAAGGCATGATCGCACGTGCGACCATCGCAGATAAGGGAGCGCTAAGCCCGCACTTCAGCCACTTGCAGAACTACGCGAACAGCTGATCACGCGGTGCGGGGCACCAAGAGCTCCATCACCACCCGGGCGGTCCCCCCGTCCACCACTTCGGTCACCAGACCGATGGGGCGTTGGCTCTTGCGCGCCATGGTCAGCAGACCAAGTCCGGCTCCTCCCCGTTCGGTGCGCCCTTCATTCGACAAGAGCGTGAGGTAGTGCTGCTTCAGCGTCTCCTCGTCCATGTCGTTCAGGATGTCGATGCGGTTCTGGAGCAGTAATGCGGTGGTCTGTGGCACCGGGTTGCCGATGAGCACGATGTAGGCATCAGCGGTGCGCAGCAGTGCAGCCCACGTGCCGCTGCGGTGCTCGTCCAGGGCGTGATGATGCAGGTTCTCAAGGGCCTCCACCAGCACGTTGAAGAGCCGCTTCCGCACCCCCACCGGAGCTCCATCCTCCATGCACCAGCGTTCGGCCTGGGCCAGGAGCCGCTCCACCACGGAATGATCCACCGCACCCTGATGCAGGAACAGCACCTCGGCAGCCGCGCGCACAAGAACGCGCGCCACATGCGGGGCTGACCAATGCGCCTGATCGGGGACCACTGCCTGAACTACTGCCATGGCGATGACCCTATGGGCGTCAAGAGGATGTGTTGGCTATTTCGACGGAACACCTTCACGGACCGATATACGCGGCATTCGCATCGAAGGTTGCGTTCCGGTCCTTGGG